>NZ_JBVHCY010000005.1:0-241660 GCF_057922445.1 Flavobacterium sp. UM26
AATAACTTATGAAAGGCACAACAAACCTTCGTGTAATTCTTATTCGAAGGCTTGTTATGTCTTTTTTTAAACTAAAAAATAAATAAATTTTTAGTTTGTATATATCATAGTAATCGGGGCTAAAGAGTAAAAACTTGTTTTCTAAGAAACATTAAAACCATAGAAAAGCTGCAATCATTAACAACGATTTCAGTTTTTTTTTATTGAATTTGAATTCCCCCCAGCTGGTACGAGCAAAAATAAATTCAACCGCTAGCGCGATGCCTCAGGCTCGTGCCCATAAAACTGAGCAGAAAAACAAACTATAAGCTTGAAAAAGTTGTAATTTGTGTTTTTTAATTAGAAATAATAAATTAATTACGTTTGTGAGTACGGGCGAGACGCTCGCACCAGCGGGGGGAGTCATTTATATACTATAAGATATGCAATTAAACATCCTTAAAACTAAAAGAGTAATATGTATTTCTCTAGTAATTATGTTAATTTCAAGTTGCACTAAAAAAACAGCTTTTGAAAGCCAAATTACTATAAAAATAAATTCAATTGACAGTGACACCGGTCAACCTAGGATAAATAAGTTCGATACTATTGAAGTTAGAATAGCAGAATTTGGTATTCCTATGCGAAAGTATGTCAAAGTAGCTGACTATGTAACTGATTATAAAGGTTCAGTTATAATTAAACTTGACAGTAACAAAGAATACCATTTTATACTTCGAGGACCATATGTTTATGGTGCAAAAGAGTTTTCAGAACGAGAATTAAAAGATAATCAAGAGTTTAATATAGAAGTTATACCCGTTGGTGTCGCCCGGCTTGTGAAAGCAGAAATAAGTTCAACCGCTAGCGCGATGCCTCAGGCTCGTGCCCATAAAACTGAGCAGAAAAACAAACTATAAGCTTGAAAAAGTTGTGCTTTTTGTTTTTTTTAATAGACAAAATAAATTGATTACGTTTGTGAGTACGAGCGAGACGCTCGCACTAGCGTGGGGATTTCCACTACAATCGGGGCTAAAGAGTAAAAACTTGCTTTCTCGGCAACATAAAACCATAAAAAAAAGCTGTAATCATAAATTACGATTACAGCTTTTTTTTATTCTTTACATTGTGATTGTTAGCAGAACTCGTTAAAAGCATCTTTTAAGTTATCTGCAATCATTTCTGCAGGACGACCTTCAATGTGATGACGCTCTAACATATGCACTAATTCTCCGTTTTTGAACAAAGCCATAGAAGGCGATGATGGAGGAAAAGGAAACATGTGTTGTCTTGCCGCATCAACAGCTTCTTTGTCAACACCAGCAAAAACAGTAATTAAGTGGTCTGGTTTTTTAGCACCTTCTAAACTCATTTTAGCTCCCGGACGTGCATTTCTTGCCGCACAACCACATACCGAATTCACAACGACAAATGTTGTTCCTTCTGCTTTTATAGCAGCATCTACATCGGCTGCATTATGTAAATCTTGGAAACCAGCAGCAGTTAATTCTGCTTGCATCGGTAAAACCATATCTTGTGGATACATATTTTTTTATTTTTAGTTAACTAAATTAAGGCGCAAAGTTACAAAGTTTGATAAAAAATTATAAGAACGAATTATAAAGTTTTGTTATAGTTACTGCGAATTAACTTATCGTTTCTCCATTTGCAACACCCTCTGCATCTGGATTAACAAAAACTAATTTCCTATCAGTATTTGTAGTCATCAAAATCATACCTTGGCTTTCTACACCACGCAAATTTCTTGGTGCTAAATTTACCAAAACAGTTACGCGTTTTCCAATGATATCCTCGGGTTTAAAACTCTCTGCAATTCCCGAAACGATGGTACGAACATCGATTCCAGTATCTACTTTTAGAATCAATAATTTATTCGCTTTTGGCATTTTTTCGGCTTCCAAAATAGTTCCTACACGAATATCCATTTTGGCAAAATCTTCAAACTGAATTAACTCTTTCTGTGGTTCAGCTTTTTTGTTTTCAGCACTATTAGCCGTTTTCGTAGCTTCTAATTTGTCGATTTGCTTTTGAATCGCTTCGTCTTCAATTTTAGAGAAAAGCAATTCGGCTTCGCCAATTTGGTGACCTGCTGGTAACAATGTCCAATTGTCAAAATCTAAATTCCAAGTATTGACATCAATATTCAGCATACGTAACAATTTTTGAGAGGTAAATGGTAAGAACGGCTCACAAAGCGAACTCAAAGCAGCTGCGATTTGCAAGGCTACATACATTTGAGTTTTGGTACGCTCTGCATCGGTTTTGATCATTTTCCAAGGCTCTTCATCTGCCAAATATTTATTGCCTAAACGAGCTACATTCATCATTTCGCCCAAGGCTTCTCTAAATCGGTATCTTTCGATAGAACTCGAAATCACCGCTGGATAAGCTTTCAATTCCTCCAAAGTTTGCTCGTCTACTTCAGACAATTCATTTGGCGTTGGAACAATTCCGTTGTAATATTTATTCGTTAAGACCACCACACGGTTGATGAAATTTCCAAAAATAGCCACCAATTCATTGTTGTTTCTCGCTTGAAAATCTTTCCACGTAAAATCGTTGTCTTTGGTTTCTGGAGCATTCGAAGTCAAGGCATAGCGCAACACATCCTGCTGATTTGGGAATTCTTCCAAATATTCATGTAACCAAACGGCCCAATTTTTAGAAGTCGATAATTTATTCCCTTCTAAGTTTAAGAATTCGTTTGCAGGAACATTATCGGGTAAGATATAGCTTCCTTCCGCTTTTAGCATCGCTGGGAAAATCACACAGTGAAAAACGATATTGTCTTTTCCGATAAAATGTACCAATTTGGTGTCTTGATCTTTCCAGTACGGTTCCCAGTCTTTTCCTTCTCTGGCTGCCCATTCTTTGGTAGACGAGATGTAACCAATTGGAGCATCAAACCAAACGTATAATTTTTTTCCTTCGGCACCTTCAACAGGAACATCAATTCCCCAATCTAAGTCACGAGTAACGGCACGAGGTTCTAATCCGCCGTCAATCCAAGACTTTACTTGACCGTACACGTTAGGTTTCCAATCATTTTTATGACCTTCCAAAATCCATTCTCTCAAGAACGCATCGTAACGATCTAGGGGTAAAAACCAATGTTTCGTTGATTTCAAAACAGGTGTTTCGCCCGTAATAGTTGATTTTGGATTAATTAAGTCGGTAGCATTTAATGTAGAACCACATTTTTCGCATTGATCACCATAGGCTTCTTCGTTGCCACATTTTGGACAAGTGCCTACTACAAAACGATCGGCCAAAAACTGATTGGCTTTGGCATCGTATAATTGTTCGGTAATTTCTTCGATAAAATCACCTTTGTCATATAATTTTTTGAAGAATTCAGAGGCCGTTTTGTGATGAATTTGCGCCGAAGTTCTAGAATAATTATCAAATGAAATTCCGAAATCAGCAAATGATTTTCTAATGATTCCATCATATTTATCAATTACTTCTTGTGGAGTTATACCTTCTTTTTTGGCTTTCATCGATATAGCCACACCATGCTCATCGCTACCGCAAACAAATACTACATCTCGTCCTTGCATACGCAGATAACGAGTATAAATATCTGAAGGCACATAAACTCCTGCCAAATGTCCAATATGAATAGGTCCGTTGGTATAAGGCAATGCTGCTGTAATGGTATATCTTTTTGGATTCTGCATCTTAATTCTGTTTTATTGCCTGCAAAAATAAGATATTTTATGATAGGGACACAGAGACAAGTCGCGACTTGTCTGTACAAATGAAAAAAAATGTCTTTATTCCTTTACATTACGTGTTTTATGACTCCTTTGATTGTAAGTCTCTATGAACTGATCCACATGCATTCTATATGAATTAATTGAACAAAAAAAGCTGCAACCATCATTTCGACGACTACAGCTTTTGGTTTTTTCAAGGCATTGTTAAGGTGCTGGATCAGGAATTTTTGCTTGAACGCCATCAATCGCTTGCAGTATTTCTTCGCTCAAAGTCACATTGATTGTCTCGATGTTTTCCTTTAATTGATCCATAGTAGTTGCGCCAATGATGGTGCTAGTTACAAAAGGTTGTTGCTCGATAAAAGCCAAAGATAATTGCGTGAGCGTCAATCCGTTTTGCTGCGCAATTTCGTTGTACAAACGTGTAGCCGCAGCCGATTGTTCGCTATTATATCTTGAAAATTGTGGAAACAAATTGATTCTTGCGTTAGGGTGTGGTTCTCCTGTTAAGAATTTACCTGATAACACCCCAAAAGCCATTGGCGAATAAGCTAAAAGTCCCACGTTTTCTCTGATTCCAATCTCTGCTGAACCATTTTCGTACAAGCGATTCAACAACGAATAAGGATTTTGAACCGTTTTGATTCTTGGCAAATTATGGTATTTACTTTCTTCCAAAAAGCGCATGATTCCCCATGGCGTTTCATTCGACAATCCGATATGTTTTATCTTTCCTTGTTGGATAAATCCGTTCAATGTTTCTAAAACTGCATGAATGTTGTCTTCCCAAGCATCGTCTTGTACTTTAAAACCGCGTTGTCCAAAAAAATTGGTTTTACGTTCTGGCCAATGCAACTGATACAAATCGATGTAATCTGTTTGTAAACGCTCTAAACTTTGGTCTAAAGCATATTGAATACTCGCTGGAGAAAAATCATTTTTTTCGCGCATGTAGGTAAAGTTTGGATTTGGCCCCGCAATTTTTGAGGCCAAAACTACCTTGTCTCTATTGCCTGTTTTTTGGAACCAAGTTCCTATAATACGTTCAGTACTCCCATAAGTTTCTTGACGCGCTGGCACTGAGTACATCTCGGCTGTATCAAAAAAGTTAACGCCTTGTTCTAAAGCATAATCCATTTGAGCGTGTCCTTCGGCTTCTGTATTTTGTTGACCAAAAGTCATCGTGCCTAAACAAATTTTACTGACTTGAATATCAGTATTGGGTAAAGTAGTATATTTCATTGATGCTGAAAATTTATAAAATCTAAAAAGCCAAAGGTAAAAATTAGTTTCCCTATAAAAATTGGACATTCGTTAATTTTAACACAAAAGGTTTTAGCCTTGATAAAGTTTTTATTGTTCTATTTACTACAAAACATTAAATTTATGGCGATAAGAAATCATATGGGAAAAATAAGTTCAATTGAAATTGTCATAGCCATTTTAGTATATGGTGTACTTTTGTTGTTTACTGCATCACAAATTGTAAAAAAAGAGAAAAAACATGGACTCCCTATTTGGTTATTTATCATAATATTCTTCCCTGTTCTTGGTATTATAAGTTATTACATAAAAGGATTTTTAAATAAAACATCTGTTTAACACAAAAGGCTCACCATAGAAACGGATGAGCCTTTAGTACTTTCTTAAGACAAGCTTTATCCTAAAACTCGTTTAACATTTTTGAGATTTCATCCAATCGTGGAGTCAGTATGATTTCGATTCGGCGGTTTTTGGCTTTTCCTTCGGCAGTGGCGTTACTCATTAAGGGAGCATATTCGCTACGACCAGCTGCTGTTAGGTTTTGCTTATTTACTTTTTTGTTTTCGCTCAAAATAGCTACAATAGCTGTGGCTCTTTTGGTAGACAAATCCCAGTTATCCGCGATGGGTCCTGAACCTTTGAAACCGTCATCGTCTGTATGTCCTTCGATCAAAACAGCAATATCTGGATTGTCACCCAATACTTTGGCTACTTCTACCACTGCTTTTTTCCCTTCGGAACCTACAGCCCAACTACCAGAATTGAACAATAATTTGTTCTCCATAGAAACGTAAACTTTTCCGTTTTTTTGCTCAACGGTCAAGCCTTTTCCTTCAAAACCATTCAAGGCTTTGGAGAGGGTATCTTTTAATTTTTTCATAGCAGCTTCTTTGGCCGCAATCAAATCCTCAAGTTCTTGCAAACGCTGAGCACTTTTGCTCAAACGCTCTTTTTCGATAGCCAAGGCTTTACTTTTGGCATCGAGCTCGGCAAGAAGTTCATTATTTTTTTTCAAGTTGGTTTGCAAAGCTTCTCCACTGTTTTTCTCTAGTGCAGCATACGCATCTTGAAGTACTTTGTATTTGTTTTGTGCTGATGCATAGTCTGCTTTTAACTTTTCTAAATCGGATTTGGTTTTATTTAACTCAGTTATTAATCCTTCTTTTTCGGATTCTAATTGTGTTTTTGCTTTTTGCAATTCGCCATTTTCGTTGGTTAAATCGGCGTGTTCTTTTTGAAGATTGGCTAATTTATTTTCTAAGTCGTTGTAGATTTTTTTGGACACGCATGAACTGGCTAAGAGCAGTACTGTTAGTCCAAGGAAGGTTTTTTTGATCATGGGGTTGAATTTAAACTATTTTACTTTTTGTGTTCGATGTTTGTTTTATGCCCTTTGCCCTAGCCCTGATGGGAGCGGCATCCTTGCTTGGCGGGGTTCGCCAAGCAAGATATAGTGGACAGCAGGATTAGCTCCTAAAAATTATTCGATTTCTACCAAAATTGGGCAGTGATCGGAGTGCATAGCATCTGGTAGGATAACGGCTCTTTTGAGTTTATGTTGTAACGACTCGCTCACCAAGTTGTAATCGATACGCCAGCCTTTGTTTTTGCCTCGAGCTCCTGCACGGTAGCTCCACCACGAATACTGATGGGGCTCTTGATTGAAATAACGGAAACTGTCGATAAAACCTGAGTTGATGAATTTATCTAACCAAGCGCGCTCCTCTGGAAGAAAACCTGAAACGTTTTTGTTGCGAATGGGGTCGTGAATATCGATGGGTTTATGACAGATGTTGTAATCGCCGCAAATAATGAGGTTGGGAATTTGTTTTTTAAGTTCGGAGATGTAATCATGAAAATCATCCATGTACTTGAATTTGTGGTCCAACCGCTCAATATTCGTGCCAGAAGGCAAGTACAAACTCATCACGGAACAATCGTCGAAATCTACTCTGAGGTTACGCCCTTCGTAGTCCATATGCTCAATTCCTGTTCCGTAGGTCACGGCATTGGGTTTGATTTTGGACAAAATGGCTACACCTGAATAGCCTTTCTTGGTAGCAGGAAAATAATATTGATAGGCATATCCTGCTTTTTCGATATCTTCAACGGGGATTTGATCCTCGGTGGCTTTTATTTCTTGAAGGCAAATAACATCGGGATTGGCTTGCTGCAACCATTCTAAGAATCCTTTGGTAATAGCAGCGCGAATTCCGTTTACGTTGTAAGAGATGATTTTCATACCTTGGTGTGTTAAATTTCTTTATAAAAAAATGAAAAAATAGCTGGTTTTTGTTTGTTTTTAAATCTAATTTTAAATAAAAAACTAAGATTTTTGAAGAATTCAAAAGTAGTAAAAAAGTGGAAGTTTGTTTGACAAAACCCAAATAAATTAGCCTTTTTTTCTATCTTTGCGTCTTGTTTTAAAACAATAAAAAAATGGGTTTAGTTACCGCAAAAGAAGTTGCAAAAGCAATAAATACGGATAAGTACGGTGTTTTTGGTACTTTCTCGGGTTGGTTGCTGATGAAAGTTTTAAAAATCTCTACATTAAACAAAATCTACGACAGGAATAAACATTTGAGTGATGTTGAATTCTTAAATGCTATATTGGACGAGTTTCAAATTAAATTTGAGATTCCAAAAGAAGACTTTAAACGTTTACCAAAGGATGGGCCTTATATTACCATTTCTAATCATCCTCTAGGTGGAATTGATGGCATATTGTTATTAAAATTAATGCTCGAAAAAGAGCCTAATTTTAAAATTATTGCCAACTTTTTGTTGCACCGCATTGACCCTATGAAGCCTTACATCATGCCTGTCAATCCTTTTGAAAATCATAAAGATGCCAAATCGAGTGTAGTAGGAATAAAAGAAACGTTGCGTCACTTAAAAGATGGAAAACCATTGGGGATGTTTCCTGCGGGTGAAGTTTCTACTTATAAAGACGGCAAATTGATGGTAGACAAGCCATGGGAAGAAGGTGCTTTAAAAGTAATTCGAAAAGCACAAGTACCAGTAGTACCTATTTACTTTCATGCCAAAAACAGCAAACTGTTTTACTTCTTATCGAAGATAAGTGACACCTTAAGAACAGCTAAATTACCTTCGGAATTGTTAACTCAGAAGAAAAGAGTCATCAAAGTTCGTATTGGTAAGCCGATATCTGTAGCCGAGCAAAATGAGTACGAATCTATTGAAGAATACTCCGAGTTTTTAAGAAAGAAAACCTATATGTTGGCGAATCCTTTCGAAAAAGACAACAATTTCCTGAATACCAATCCGCTTAAAGGACACAAAAGTCCTAAGAAAATTGTTACGCCTGCTAGTAGCGAAAAAATGATTCGTGAGGTCGAAAATCTTAGAACTTTGGATTGTCGCTTGTTGCAAAGTAAAAACTATGAAGTCTTTTTCGCTAAGGCAAAAGACATTCCAAATATTCTACATGAAATAGGTCGATTAAGAGAAATCACTTTTAGAGAAGTAGGAGAAGGAACCAATGAATCTATAGATTTAGACAAATACGATCAATATTATCGCCACCTCTTTTTATGGGACGACGATACTAAAAAAATTGCAGGTGCTTATCGCATGGGATTGGGCTGTGAAATTTATCCAAAATACGGTATGGACGGTTTTTACCTGAACGGATTATTCCGTTTTGAACCAGAATTGCACGAAATGCTTCATAAGTCTATCGAAATGGGGCGTGCTTTTATCATCAAAGAATACCAACAAAAACCAATGCCTTTGTTTTTGTTATGGCGCGGAATTATTCATACAACCTTGCATTATCCTGAACACAAGTATTTACTTGGTGGCGTGAGTATAAGCAATCAGTTTTCGGACTTTTCGAAATCACTTATGATTGAGTTTATGAAATCGCATTACTACGACCCCTATATTGCTCAATATGTGCATCCAAAAAAAGAATACAAAGTAAAACTAAAGGACGCCGATAAAGATTTTGTTTTTAATGAAACTGATGCCGACTTGAATAAATTTGATAAAATTATTGATGAATTGGAACCAGGCGTATTGCGTCTTCCTGTATTAATCAAAAAATATATCAAACAAAACGCAAGACTGGTAGCCTTTAACGTTGATCCGCTTTTTAATAATGCAATAGATGGTTTGATATACATTCGCATTGAAGACATACCAGAAAGCACTATGAAACCAGTTATGGAAGAATACCAAGCCGAGCTGGAACGAAAAATGAATGACAAAGAAGAATAATTAAAAAAAGACACTTTTTAGTGTCTTTTTTTTATGGCTTGAACAACGATCATTACAACAATAGTCCTTTTGATTTAGCTACTTTTACTAATTCAGCGTCTGAAGCATCTTTAAGCTTAAGCAAAACTTTCATGTCTTCCATTCTTCGCTGAATGGCACTAGAAGAAATTGGCACATACTGAGGTATATCTTCTACTTTGGTGCCTTTTGATAATTGAAACAAAATCTTTTTATCAAACTGATCAATTTCTATTGGCACATGTTCCAATTTACTAATCATTTCTAGTACAGACTGACTATAGTATTTTTCATTTTTAATGACTTTATCAAATGCAAATAGTAATTCCTCAAAAGTCAGGTCATTCTTAATTACCAATCCAATGGGATTAATGGTTTTGATAATAGTTTTGATTTGCAATATTTCGTTATACATGGTTAACAAAATAATCTTGCAGTTTGGCATGTATTCCATCAACAATTTAGCCAAATCTTCTCCCGAAAAAATTCCTTTTTCTTCATAAGCTGGCATACTAATATCCAAAAAAGCAATATCAAAAGGCTTTGTCTCTGGATTGGTAATTACATCATATCCTGATTTACAATCCTTGGCCTGATCAATCAAAAACTCGTATTCAGTGGGGCGATACCGAGTTATGGCATTTTTATAACCTTGTATGATAAACGGATGGTCATCTACGATAAAAATGTGCTTGGTAATTAGTGAATTGGATTCTTGGGGCATTGTATTCATTTGGTTAAGTTTATTTTTATGTAGCTGAAATGGGGACTTCGATAGTAAGAGCGGTTCCTTCACCAGGTTTAGTTTTTATTTCTAATGTACCATTACATTCTTTGGTCCTAAATTCTATATTTTGGAGACCAATTCCTTTCTTTACTCTTTTTAGATTAAATCCAACTCCATCATCAGTAATGAATAATTGAATTCGATCTGGTTGATTTATTTTTTTAAAATCTATTGTAATCAAAGACGGATTAGCATATTTGTTGCTATTTTGTAAAGCTTCTTGTATAATTCTATACAAATTAATCTTTATTTCATTTGAAATACTAGCCCATTCAATATTTTTATCTAATGTAAAATTGACTTTACTCTTGAAAGCTTTTCTTTGATTTTCGATAAGATTCGTTAGAATCACTACGAAGTTATTAATTAATTCGGTGTTTTCTCTATTTAAATCATGCGAAATCTCACGGATATCTTGTTCGATTTGCTTTAACTCGGCCAAATATTTTAATCTACTTTTGATAGCGTGTTCATCCTGAGCAGTATTCATGGTATCAAGATTCATACGAACGCCAAACATTTTTCCCAAAACCCCATCATGCAATTCTCTGGCTACTCTTTTCTTCTCTTTGTTTCTATTCTCTTCGATAGTTTTTTGTTGAGAAATCATCAAATTATAGATTTCAGCATTGGCCAATTGCTGCTGTTCTTTAAACATTAATAAACGATGTTTATTGCGTTGGGAAACAAAAATAAAAGTAAAAATTCCTACTAGCGTCAAAATACTAAACACATAAAATAAATTTCTATTTTGAACGACCAAATCTGTATTCTCGCTTTTTATCACATCGGTTTCATACTCAATACGAGAGAATTTCTCTCCCATTTTTCGTTCCGCTTTTTGAAGACTATCGTTGATATGAATGTATTCCTTAGAATAAAGCGTTGCGTTTTGAGGCTCAACCACGCCCATTTGTTTTAATGCCACCAAAACATTTCTGAAATTCTTGTCATTTCGTGCAGAGGAAAGCGCTTCTCTAGCATATCGAATCGCCTGTATACTATCGTTGTGATAACTATAGTATTCTGAAAGGTGGATTTTATTAGCAACAATACCCGAGGTTAGTTTTAAGCTATCTCTCAACTTCAGAGATTTTAGAAACAGCTCTGGAAGCTCTTTTTCTTCATTAAGTCGGAATCTTGAATACGCTAAATTATCCAAAAGCATAGCATACAAAGATGGCTTATCGTATTTTAGATTTTTTTGTTTTAAGCCTTCTTGATAATATTCTTGAGCTTTTTGATAATTTTTTAGATTTTGATATACATAACCTATATTATTCAAAGATGTCGCTTTGGATTGATAAACAGAAGGGATTTTATCATCAGTTGCATTAGCCAATGCTTTAGTATGATAATCAATTGATTTATCATATTCTTCTAATTCATTATATATTATACCCAATAAATTATTAGAATCATACACTATATCATTTGAATTCCTCCCTTTAACAGCTCGCAACGCTTTTATTACTGCTCTTTCACTTCCAAGAAAATCATCTTCATTAAATTGTAACAATGCTTTATTTAAGAGTACGCGCGCTAAACTATTATTGTCATTAATCTTTGAATATAGCTTTTCTGCTTTAGAGTAAAAAACATAAGCACTATCAGAAATCCCACTAGAACTGTAATAATCCCCAATATATGAATATGATTTTGCAATAAAAATAGTATCTTTTTTTTCTAAAGACTTAATCAATACCTCATCTGTTACACTTTTAAATTTTTGCCAATCACTCATATTAAAATATCGATTCGCTACTTTAAATAAATTGGCCCTATTTATTGAATCATTGGCTAATGATAATGTTATTTCATAAGCTCTTTTATTATACCTTTTTTTTTGAAGTACATCCAAGTTATCATCATTTGCTTTAACCAAATAAAAAGCAAGACTATCATTTAATAATCCAATATCATTTAAAATAACTGATTCTTTTTTTGAACATCGAGTAAAAAAAAAGAAAACAACAAAAAGAAGTAAAGATTTGGTTTTCAATATATTTTTTATGAATTTCATCAAAAATAACAAAAGAAATCACAAAAAAAAAGGGGCAACCATATTTTGGCGCCCCTTATTTATAAATTATTTAAACTTAATCAACTTTTTTGTTACCTCCTGCTGATTGTGATCCGCTTATATCAACTTTTTTGTTTCCTCCTGCTGATTGTGATCCGCTTATATCAACTTTTTTGTTTCCTCCTGCTGATTGTGATCCGCTTATATCTAATAAATTAACTCCTTTCTCAATAGTAACTTTTTGTTCTGGTGTAGTAAATGAAGTTAATCCCATTACTAATGTAAATAATCCGATTGTTAAGATAGCTTTTTTCATAATTTGTGGCTTTATGTTTTTGAATAGATTTGACTTTTACTTCCGTAGTTGTTTCGGAATTCTTTTGTAAATCTAAGTAGGCACACAGATTTTTTCCTACACAAAAACACCTTTTTTGGTAGAATACAGCCATTCGTTAGCAAGCACTAGTCAATATAAAGTAAACGTATTGATTATCAGATTTCTACATAATTTTCTTTGGAAAAATCAGAAATTATTAGGTCAATATTTGCTTTATACGACTTAGAAAAGGGCACCTTTGTAGTGTTATTCTTAATGAAACACAAGGAGTTACCCATTTGAATTCGGGTTATATAATTGCGATTTACGATGTAACTATTATGAATACGAATAAAGGGAAAAGTCAAAATAGATTCAAAATGTTTTAGTGTTTTGAATGCCGTAACCATTTCCCCAGAATTCAGATGAATATCTGTGGAATTATTATCTGCTTGAAAATAACAAATATCATCCGCCTTGATATAGCGGTAATCACCATAAGATTTAATACAAATGGTTAAGGGCATCGTCAGCACTTGTTGCTGACTCTTCTCATCAATCAGCGCGTTGTTTTGCACCTCAATCAGGGGTTCAAATCTTGAAAAATTGTTATAGCTTCTTTTTCTTAACTTGTGAATTAACTTCGTAATTTGAATTGTTTGTACTGGTTTCAGGTAATAATCAAAAACATTGTAATCAATTGCTTCAAAAGCGTAATCTTTTTTGGATGTGGTAATAATTACCTCAGGCAAAATTGTCAAAAAGCGATGCAATTCACTTATAAATGCTAGTGACAAATTGCATTTCTTTGAATTAGGTACGATTTCTAAAAAAAGAACATGAGGCTTTTTTTCTAATACCAAATTTAAACCTTCCTCAACTGTAAAAGCCATACCTTGGAATTCTAGCTCCGAAAAACTTTCGGCAGCAGCCTTAGTTTGTAAAGCACTTTCTTGCGAATCGTCAATAATAATATATGTATAGTTCATTCACAACGCTTGTATTCAGTTTAGAAATCAGTTGACTAAATTCTAAATCTTAATGGTAGTTCTTGTAAAGTGCGCAAAAGTACTATTTTAAACAAAAACCACAATTTAGACCTTTAAAATTACTGCAATCCTTTTTCTTTTGTTCATTTTGTTAACACAAACCCCCTAAATGTTGATAGAAACAGATAAAATGCAAAAAAATCCGACGAACTGCATCAGTGTGCCCTGTTAATTATGGCACTTGAAAAAGAATAGCAAAAAATATGAAAAAACAAAAGCATAATTATTGAACTTACATTTTTTTCTTACATTTGAAAAACTAAAAAACATCTTACACTTATGAAAAAAATACTAGTATTGTTGGTATTAGGTTTCTCAATGTCAGGAATTGCTCAAGAAACGGAACCCGTTTCATTTAAGAAAAATGAATTAAAAATAAACGCTGCTTACCTAATAGCAGATGCTTTAGAAGTAAGTTATGAAAGAGTTCTTAATGAGGAATCTGCCTTTGGTGCTTCTTTGTTTTTACCATTAGCTAACTACATTGACATAAAACTCATGTTTACCCCATACTATCGTTACTATTTTGGTAAAAAGCCAGCAGCAGGTTTTTTCGCAGAGGGCTTTGGCATGCTGAATAACTACGAAAGAGACAGCCCCATAGAAAATTCAAATGGTATTGATTTCGCATTAGGATTTGGTTTAGGAGGAAAATGGATTACCAAAAATGGATTTATCTTTGAAATCAATGGCGGAATTGGCCGCAATCTTTTTAATGGTTCAGATATTAATTATAAAATAGTTGGTCGAGGTGGCATTACTTTTGGTTACAGATTTAATTAAATACAAAAAAGGCTTCCCATTTCGAGAAGCCTTTCTTTTTATCAAATAGTTAATGGATTACATCTTCATCAACCAATTTTTCATCGATACTTCATTTTCGATGATGTCTTTTAAATCGGCAATAGCTACACGGTCTTGTTTCATCGTGTCTCTATGACGAATCGTTACCGTTTGGTCTTCTGCGGTTTGATGGTCTACTGTGATACAGAAAGGCGTTCCTAAGGCATCTTGTCTTCTATAACGTCTTCCTACTGCATCTTTCTCATCGTAAGACACATTGAAATCCCAACGTAAATCTTCAATGATTTGTTTGGCAATTTCTGGTAAACCATCTTTTTTCACTAAAGGTAAAATAGCCGCTTTAGTTGGTGCCAAAACTGCTGGTAATTTTAATACTGTTCTAGTTGAACCATCTTCTAAAGTTTCTTCTTTTAGAGAAGTTGCAAAAACGGCCAAGAACATTCTGTCCAAACCAACCGAAGTTTCTACTACATAAGGCACATAATTTTGATTCAATTCGGCATCAAAATATTGTAATTTTCTACCTGAATATTCTTCGTGCGCTTTTAAATCGAAATCGGTTCTTGAGTGAATTCCTTCTAATTCTTTGAAACCAAATGGGAATTCAAATTCGATATCGGCAGCAGCATTGGCATAATGCGCTAATTTTTCGTGATCGTGAAAACGGTATCTTTCGGCACCTAAACCAAGCGATAAATGCCATTTTAAACGGGTTTCTTTCCAATGTTCGTACCATTGCATTTCTTCGCCTGGACGCACAAAAAATTGCATTTCCATTTGTTCAAATTCACGCATACGGAAGATGAATTGTCTGGCTACAATTTCGTTTCTGAACGCTTTTCCTGTTTGAGCAATTCCAAAAGGAACCTTCATTCTACCTGATTTTTGCACATTCAAGAAATTCACAAAAATTCCTTGAGCCGTTTCTGGACGCAAATATAAATCCATTGCCGTATCAGCAGAAGCACCTAATTTAGTACCAAACATCAAGTTGAATTGACGCACTTCGGTCCAATTACGAGAACCTGATTCTGGACAAGCAATTTCTAATTCTTCGATTAAGGCTTTTACATCTTCTAAATCGCCATTACCCAAAGAACGCCCCATTCTTTCAAGAATTTCTCTTTCTTTGGCTAAATATTCCACCACTCTTGGATTGGTCGTAATAAATTCTTGCTCATTGAAAGCATCTCCAAAACGAACTTTTGCTTTTTCGATTTCTTTTTTAGCCTTAATGTTTAGTTTTTCGGCATAATCTTCAATCAAAACATCCGCACGATATCTCCTTTTAGAGTCTTTGTTGTCAATCAATGGGTCATTAAAAGCATCTACGTGGCCTGAAGCCTTCCATGTGGTTGGATGCATCAAAATGGCAGCGTCGAGACCTACAATGTTCTCGTTCATTTGTACCATCGATTTCCACCAATATTCGCGTATGTTCTTTTTTAATTCTACACCGTTTTGTGCATAATCATAAACTGCACTCAAACCATCGTATATTTCGCTTGACGGAAAAATAAATCCGTACTCTTTTGCGTGCGAAACTACATTCTTAAATATATCTTCTTGTTTTGCCATAGTGATGCAAAAATATAAAAAGTGCCTTTAAAAAAAACAAAAAAGCAAAAGTTTGAAGCATTGATTTGCTTATTTTTATCAATAAATATTGGATTCGATGCTCAAAAACCTTGTGAATTTATTTTTCCCTCCTGTTTGTTCTGGATGTCACTCATTCTTAATGACAAATGAAACCGTACTTTGTACTAAGTGCAGGCACGATTTGCCACAAACAAATCACCATATCCATACAGAAAATGAAGCTTTCAAGAAATTTTATGGCAGGATTCCTGTAATTCATGCTTCTGCTTTTTTGTATTTTCATAAAAGAGGGATGGTTCAAGAACTAATTCATAACTTAAAATACCGTGGTCATCAAGAAATTGGGACACAATTGGGATATTGGTATGCTGAGGATTTAAAAAATAATCTGGCTCTAAAAAATGTAGACGCAATCATACCGGTTCCAATTCATAAAAAAAGATGGAAAAAAAGAGGATACAATCAAGTTGACACTTTTGCAGAAGCATTATCGAATGAATTGAACATTCCTGTCCAAAAAGAGGTTTTAGTCCGAAAAATTGATTCGAAAACCCAATCCAAAAAAAATCTATTGGGAAGAACCGAAGGAATACATCGGGTTTTTGATGTTCATTTTTCAGAAGAAGAACACAACAAACATTTTTTATTATTAGATGATGTTTTAACTACTGGTGCCACGCTAGAGGCTTGTTCTAGAGCCCTTTTAGAAATACCTGGAGCCAAAATTAGCATTGTTTGTATGGCTATGGCGCATTCCTAAAATTATATTTTTACTGAAATTAAAATCTAAAAATGAGCATATTACATTTAAACCAGTAAAAATTAAGGATTCCAAAAACAAAATGGGAATTATAACAAAAATGTTTTTTAAAGTATAAAGTTAATTGTATAAATTTGGATAAATTTTTATCAATCTATAAATTACGATATCATGGCATTTGAATTACCACAATTACCTTATGCATACGATGCATTAGAACCACATATTGATGCTAGAACAATGGAAATTCACCATTCTAAACATCATAATGCCTATACTACTAACCTGAATGCAGCTATTGCAGGAACGGATATGGAGGGCAAAACAATCGAAAATATTTTAATTAATTTAGATAAAACTAATGCTGCTGTACGTAACAACGGAGGTGGATATTACAATCACAATTTGTTTTGGACTGTAATGTCTCCTAATGGTGGAGGACAACCAACAGGTGAATTATTAGATGCTATCGAAGCTTCTTTCGGTACATTTGAAGAATTCAAAGCTAAGTTTGCTAAAGCTGGAGCAACACAATTTGGTTCTGGATGGGCTTGGTTGTGTGTTCAAAAAGGCGGTAAATTAGAAGTTTGTGGTACACCAAACCAAGATAATCCTTTAATGCCTGGTGTAGGTTGTGGAGGAACTCCAATCTTAGGAATGGACGTTTGGGAACATGCCTACTACTTGCACTACCAAAACAGAAGACCAGATTATATTGAAGCTTTTTTCAATGTAATCAATTGGACTGAAGTAACTAGACGTTTTGTTTTAGATAAATAAAACTCTTATATAGTTACACAGAATCGTTTTAGAAAGTTGGATGAATCTATTTCATCCAACTTTTTTATTTTACAAAACATATTATGATTCGTTTTTTTTAAATTAATGAGTAGTAAAAAAGTTGTTAGATTTATTCCACTTTATTTCAATTGATTTTATTTAACCTTTTCTGTTAAAATACTCAACTTAATATTTTTTGTTTTTTTTGATTCTTATCCAGAGAGATAAAGCCCAATATATTTAGACAATATTTATTTATCTAAAACACTAAAAAAGAAACACATGGGCTTTTAAAAATAATACAAGTATTGTTATTTTTATGTTAAAAAAATCAATTTAAAAAGCAATTTAACATAACTTTACTTAAATATAAACTAAAAACTTAAAGTGATTATGAAAAAAATCACAATATTTCTATTTTATTCTGTCCTTTTCTGTTCAGTTTCGTTATTAAATAGTTGCACAGAATTAACTAACGATAGCGTACCGGAACAACAATCAATTAAAAATTTAACTCAGATAAAAAAAGAAGCAATTTCTACACTTCTAACAATGAGTAGTGATTTAAAATTCAAATCATTTGTTTTAGAGGAATGCTTAAAACAAAGCCATGGGGATTATAACGTATATTTTTCAACAATTATTGAAAAATATAAATCAAAAAATAATGAATTTGCTAACTCACTGGCAACATTAAGATCAAATATAATGGCAGCTAATGGAGGGGTAGAACCAATACTTTTTTATCCAAAAGCAGAAACAATTGAGCAATCTAGCTTCAAAAAAACATCTAATTATAGCAGTGGACAATCAGTTGTTATCGGTATCTATGAAGATGAATTGAGTCCATCCTATACTGCTCCAGGATACATTATACAAGATGATGGATCATTACAATACCATAGTGAAATAACCGAAGACTTCGCTTGGGAAAATGATGTTTGGGTAATTGGACAAGAAGAAGACACTAACTTTGATTTACAATCTTACACAGATTTACCTTCATTTATTCCAGTATCAAGCAACACATCTTTCTCAAGGTTAGAAGGTCAGTCAGAATATGCAGGAATCATTAAGTTACAAACCTAAATGAAATAGAACCTTGGTTAGCTGGTAAACTTGAATTCACTATAATAGTAACAAACTCTAATGGCGTAGTTATTGGGCAAAAAAAGTTTGATAAAAGGAAAAGATCAAATTTTAGAGATCGAAAGTGGTATGATTATAATTATTTCTTAGGGAACTGGAACACAAGTACATTTGGAAACTATATGTATGAAAAATGGATAGAAAGAGATGGAGGTAAATCTACTCAAATGACTGTTACAATTCCTCCTCCTCCTGGTAATTATGGCCCAACTACGACAATAACTATACCATCAGAGGAAAGAGATGATGATTTGGGTCTTGCTACAATTCAATTTACTGATAATAATGATCAAGTATACAATATTAGTTATGCGAATATTAAAAGAAGGAAATAAATCAACACTATAAATGTAAAACATGAATAATTTACTTCTTTTTTTTATCCTTATACCGACAATACTTACTGCTCAAAATACAACAACACCATTAGACAAATCTATACAAATAGACTTTGGAATTGGTATGCATGGCAGCGGAGATATTGGTGGTTTCACATTCAATACAAGTTACACTAATTACTTTAGAAAAAAAATATCCTATACTCTAGAGGTAGGAACGAGTATACATTATGGAAAAGATTACCTTTTATTTGGAAATGGGCCTGGAAAAACTTTTGAGGAATCATATAGATATACAACAGCCGGAATTCAATTAGTTGGTAAAATTGGATTGAGTATTTTTAGAAATAAAAAAAATGATTTTGGTTTACGCCTCGGACCCTTGGTAAGATTTCAATCCTCATCTATACCTGACAGTATAACTACCCTATTTCCTGCCGCAGGTACAGGATTTGATATGCCTGTTAGTATTTTTGAATTTGAAAACCCTCAGAATACTCTAGCAATAGGAGGTGTCTTTCAACTATTCTATAATTATTGTTTTTCTAACAAGATTTATATCGGACCAAGTGCTGGTTTTCAAAGTGATTCAAATGGAGATACAATAACAAATATATCTTTAGCTTGTGGTATGAAATTTTAGCTATAATTTAGCATCTTTAACTGGACGGAAGTAACTAGACGTTACGTTTTAGATAAATAATATAAGTTACTGTACTAAAAAGGCTGTCTAGAATTAGACAGCCTTTTTTATTTTGAAACGGTTTTTTAAAACCATCCCTTTTTGCCCACTTGGTACGTTTGATAAAATTCTTCATCCGATTTGGTCAAGTAGATAATTCCTTCGATAAAACCGATTATGCCTCCAATGCCACAAGTAACTACTCCAATTACTAATTGAACAATTCCTTCTTGCGTGTATCCTAAAACAAATTTGTGAATCCCAAGAGAGCCAAAAAGTATTGCCAAAACTCCAGCAATAATTTTTTTATTTTCGGGTTGTGCTTTAGGATAAGGGGTATTCCATGCTTCGTGTTTCGTTTCTTCCATGATGGTAAAATTTGGTTATTGATTTAGTTAGTTGTAAATCTATAAAAAAAGTTACATATTTTTCATAACCAATAGGTTATCATTTGCCATAAAGTAGCTTTATTTTGTCAACAATTACTTGTGCCAATCGTTCATGACTCTCGAAAGTCCAGCCAGCAATGTGTGGCGAAAGCAAAACTTTTGAACTTTTTAGTAAATAATCAAAAGCCTCTGGAGTGTTTTTGTCTTGGAATAAAGTCTCAAAAGATAATTTCTCATATTCCAAAACATCCAAACCCGCACCTAAAATCTTTCCAGATTCTAAAGCTTGAACCAAGTCAGCAGTAACTACATTTTTTCCTCTAGAAGTGTTAATCAACCAAAATGGGTTGGAAAACAATGCTATAAAATCAGCGTTTACCATTTTATCCGTTTCAGGCGTCCAAGGAATATGTAGGCTTAGTACATCGGCTTTTTGTTGTAATTCTACAAGCGTAACTTGTTTGGCATTGGCATCGCCTACGTTTGGTAAAATATCATGACAAATTACTTCAACATCAAAGCCTCGCAATTTTTTAGCAAAAGCCTTTCCCATATTTCCGTAACCAATAATGCCAACGGTCTTTCCGTCTAGTTCATGACCACGATTACTTTCTCTATTCCATTGCCCTTTTCTAATTTCAGCATCGGCTTGGTTGAGTTTATTAAAAAGCGACAAAATCATTCCTAAAGCATGTTCTGCCACCGCATTTCTATTGCCTTCGGGAGCGGCTATGAGTGCAATGTTTCTGGCTATAGCGTAATCACAATCAATGCTTTCGAGACCAGCACCCACACGGGCTATAAACTGTAAATTGGTAGCTTTGTCGAGGAACGTTTTATCAATCTTAAATCGGCTACGAATTACGATGCCATGATAGTCTTTGATTTTATCTTCAATGGCTTCTTTAGAAGAAATAAAGTCGGCTTCGTTGAGAAAACCCGCTTCTTGTAATTGTTCCCACAACAAAGGATTGTTGCTGTCTATATGAAGGATTTTGATGTCCATAACTACTATTTTTTATCCTTCAAATTAACGAAAAAAATACGGTTTTTACTTTCTGGAAAGTAGTTCCTTTAAAAATGCTTAAATTAGCGATTAGTAAAAAGACACATTACAATCTATGAAATTGACGAAAACATTTAAAGCCTTCTTTGAAAGTGAAAAAGCTGGAGGTTTATTACTTCTATTTGTAACAATTCTTTCGCTATCTCTAGCCAACTCGAGTATACAAACTGACTATATTGCCTTTTGGAAAACTCCTTTGGGACATCACACCATTACGGATTGGATTAACGACGGCTTGATGGCCATCTTTTTCTTGATGATTGGTTTGGAGTTAGAACGAGAAATATATGATGGTGAGTTGGCCAACATCAAAAATGCTGCACTGCCTATTTTTGGGGCATTGGGTGGAATGGTTGTTCCTGCTGGGATTTTTTTAGCGCTAAATTTTGGAACGATTACCCAAAACGGAGCGGGTATTCCTATGGCTACTGATATTGCTTTTGCGATTGGAATTTTGTCTTTGTTAGGCAATCGGGTTCCTGCTTCTTTAAAAATATTTTTGACTGCTTTGGCCGTAATTGACGATTTGGGAGCCATTATCGTCATTGCTGTTTTTTATACCGATTCTATTGCCTTTCTAAATTTATTTTATGCTTTAGCGATTTGGGGTTTCCTATTTATTTTGAATAGACGAAAAGTACATAGCTTGATTCCGTACTTGTTAGGCGGAATAGGAATGTGGTATTTTATGTTGAATTCAGGGATTCATGCAACGATTACAGGCGTTATTTTGGCATTTGTTATTCCGTTTGGGGACGGTGGACCACAAACTTCTTCCTACCGTTTGCAACATTTTTTACATAAACCTGTAGCCTTTTTTATATTGCCATTATTCGCTATTGCTAATACCGGAATTGCTATCGACAGTAATTGGCACGAAGGATTATTACATGAAAATTCTATCGGGATTATTGCTGGATTGGTCGTTGGGAAGCCTTTGGGTATATGGTTGTTTTCGTTTTTGGCCGTGACTTTTGGCGTTTGTGCTTTGCCGAAAGAACTGCGTTGGAAAGATATTGTTGGTGCAGGAATGTTGGGTGGAATTGGATTTACCATGTCGATTTTTATCACCTTATTGGCTTTTAAAAATGACGGAGAAGAAATTATCAATTATTCTAAAATTGCGATTCTGATTGCTTCGTTTTTGGCTGGAACCCTTGGTTTTATTTGGCTAAAAATCAATTTGAAAGCAAAGAAAACTAAAAAGAAAAAAGAGGTTTAGGTATCTCAAAATAATTTATTTTTCCATTTCAATCTTAAATAAATCAATGATAATGACTAATAGAATATTCCTTTTAATTGTTGCTCTTCTGTTTTTAAGTTGTAAAAAATCTGAAGAATTTTCAGAAGATTTTAAAATACAAGCAGTCAAACTTCCAGCAAAAGTTGACCAAGTAAAATTTGTAAAACCAGAAGTAGCCAGTGCTGAAGAAACAAGTTATGAAGTAAATGAGTCGGATAAAAAGATTCCAGTAGAGCAAAAAATCATTAAAACAGGCTCTGTTCGTTTTGAAACCAATGACTTAGAAAAAACATACCAACAAATTTTTCTTGCAGCAAAAAAATACAAAAGCAACATACAAAATGATAGCGAAGGAAAAGAATATGGTTCGATTTATAAACGAATGACTGTTCGTGTTCCTAGCCAAAATTTTGATTTATTTTTAAATGAAATTTCTCAAGGAGTTACTTTTTTTGATACTAAAGAAGTTTCTGCAGAGGATGTGACAGAACAGTACATTGATATTGAAGCTCGACTCATTGCCAAAAAAAGACTTGAAAATCGTTATCTTGAGTTATTAAAGAAGGCTACTAAAGTTATCGAAATCCTAGAAATAGAAAAGCAACTTTCTGCTATTCGTGAAGAAATAGAATCGAAACAAGGACAATTGCTTTATTTGCAAAACCAGATTTCGATGAGTACAATTACCATTGAATTTTATAAAACTGTTGCTGAAAATGAAGGAGCTACCATTTCTTATGGTTCAAAAATTTGGAATGGAATTGTATCTGGTTTCAATTCCTTTTCTGATTTTTTGATTAATTTAATTAGCGTATGGCCTTTCCTTTTAGCAGTAGTAGTGGCTATATTTTGGATTAAAAAATGGTTAAAAAGAAGGGCGCAAAACAAAAAGAATTTGTAGTATTCATTTAATTTTACGCGTGAGGGATAGGAGCTAGCTACCGAAGTAGCGCGGATAGCCCGACAGCCTAAAGGAAAGGGGCCGACTCACGACTAGCATGAGTTGGCCCCTTTGCTTTAGGGTGGCACGCCCAAATAATTTATCCTTTGATTTGTTTTAAGGACGTTTTGATGCCTCGAATGAGTGAGGAACTGAAACCGTGCATTTCCATTTCATTGAGTCCTGCGATGGTACAGCCTTGTGGTGTAGTTACGCGGTCGATTAATTGTTCTGGATGGCCTTTTTCTTCAAGGAGCATTTCAGCGGCACCTTTTACGGTTTGTGCTGAAATGGCCAAAGCTGTTTGCCAATCGAATCCAATTTCGATACCCGCTTGCATAGACGCACGGATGTAACGCAAGGCAAAAGCCGTTCCGCTGGCGGCCAAAACGGTGGCTGCATCCATCAATTTTTCGTCGATAATTGGGGCTGTTCCTAAGTCTTGAAACAATTGTACTACGGGTTGAGCAGCTTCTTTGTTTTTTTCGTTGAATGCTATACAAGTCGCTGACGCTCCAAATTGGGCCGCGATATTGGGCATAATTCGGATGGCGCTGTGAGAAGGGCCTATTTTGTTTTGTAAATTTTCGATCGATAAACCACTAACGGCTGAGGCAATGGTTTTGTTCGTAATTACTGGAAGGATTTCGGTCAATACTGTATCTACTTGATAAGGTTTTATGGTCAAGATAATTAAATCGGCTTCCTGAATAGCTAAGGTATTGTCTGTAGTTACTGTTATTCCGAGTTCTTGCAAATATAAAATGCTAGCCGTGTTGCGTCGTGTGATGGTGATTTGATGTCCTTGAGAAAACTTGGCTAAACCTAAGGCAATAGAAACGCCAAGGTTTCCTCCTCCGATGATGTGTACTTTCATGGTTTGGTTTTTTGGTTGGTTAATTGGGTTCTTGCTGTTGAATTAGAATCCTAGCACTAATTTGGCAATAGAAAAATAAATCAAAATTCCGCAAATGTCGTTGCTAGTGGTAATAAATGGCCCTGTTGCTAATGCCGGGTCAATACCAAATTTGTCTAATAACAACGGGATAAAAGTACCAATTAATGAGGCAATAATTATCACGGAAACCAAAGCAATTGTTACAATTACGCCAATAATTACTTCTACATTCAGTAGAAAATGGCTTCCCAAAAACAAGATACTGGCTAAGATTAATCCGTTCAAGAGACTTAAAGAAACTTCTTTAACTAAACGACTAAGAAGGGAACCACTAAGCGTATTATTTGCCAAACCTTGAACGATAATAGCTGAGGATTGTACCCCAACATTTCCCGCCATCGCAGCAATTAGGGGAGTGAAAAAGAATAATTTTCCGTGTTCGAGCATAGCGCCTTCAAACAAACCAAGCACGCGAAC
This sequence comes from Flavobacterium sp. UM26, assembly GCF_057922445.1. NCBI lineage: Bacteria > Pseudomonadati > Bacteroidota > Flavobacteriia > Flavobacteriales > Flavobacteriaceae > Flavobacterium > Flavobacterium myriophylli. The sequence continues at coordinate 24,543 of NZ_JBVHCY010000005.1, forward strand.
GGTAATAAATCCGCCCAATAGTGCTAAAACCAACCAAGGCAAACGCGCTTTGGTCAATTCCATAATGCTATCATCGGCCTCTACGTCTTGAGAGATACCCGCTGCTAACTGGTAATCTTTATCGGCTTCGTCTTTGATTACGTCTACGATATCATCGATGGTGATTCTGCCCACTAAACGGCCTAATTCGTCGACTACAGGAATGGCTTCTAAGTCATATTTTTGCATGATACGTGCTACCTCAACATCTTCTGTATCTACGTTGACAAAATTCAATTTTCTTATGTACACATCACTGATTGCGGTTCGTGTAGAAGTGGTTAATAAGTCTTTGAGCGATAAACGTCCTTTTAGTCTTCCGTCGTCATCAACAACATAAATGGAGTGTACGCGTGATATATTTTCGGCTTGAATTCGCATTTCTTTGACACAAGTGAGCACGTTCCAATTTTCGTTGACTTTCACTAACTCTTTGTGCATGATTCCCCCAGCTGTATCTTCGTCATAGCGCAACAATTCGACAATGTCTTTGGCGTGCTCAACGTCTTGTAATTCTGAGATTACTTCGGCTTTGATGTCTTGAGATAATTCGGCAATAATGTCGGCCGCATCATTGGTTTCTAATTCATCAAGCTCTTCAGCGATTTCTTTTGGGGAAAGACGGCTCAAGATATTTTCTCTCAAATCGTCTTCTAGTTCTAGAAGGATTTCGGCTGTTTTTTCGCTATCTAAAACTTTAAAAATATAGGTAGCTTCATCAAATTCTAGTTCGTCTAGAATTTCGGCAATATCAGCATGGTGCATGTCATTCAATAACAATTCCAATTTAACATCGTTCTTGCTTTGAATGAGTTGCTCTAACTCTTGAATGAGTTCTTTGCTGATTTTAAACTCCATCGGCTTCTATTTTTTGGGTCAAGGCAATAAATTCTTCAACACTTAATTGCTCTGGACGAATATCAAATACTGGGTCTTCTCTTAGTTTATCGGACAAATTTAAGGTTTTTAAACTGTTGCGCAAGGTTTTTCTACGTTGTTGAAAGGCAGTTTTTACCACGGTAAACAAGAGTTTTTCGCTACAAGGCAAGGTGTAATTTTCTTTACGACGCATGCGCATCACACCCGATTTTACTTTTGGTGGCGGATTGAATACATGTTCGTCAACCGTAAACAAATATTCGGTATCGTAGAATGCTTGTGCCAAAACCGAAAGTATACCGTAGGTTTTGCTTCCTTTTTTCTCGCAAATGCGTTCGGCAACTTCTTTTTGAAACATACCCGAAAACTCCGGAATTTGGTCTCTAAACTCCAAGGTTCTGAATACAATTTGCGTTGAAATATTATAGGGAAAATTACCAATGATAGCAAATTGTTTACCTTCGAAAACACTATTGATGTTGTATTTAAGAAAATCTTCGGATAGGATTTTATCCTTTAATTTTGGATAATTGGCATCCAAATAAGTCACCGATTCCGTATCGATTTCTATAACATAGGTGTCGATAGGTTTTTCTAATAAATACTTGGTCAATACACCCATTCCTGGTCCAATTTCTAAGACATCGTTGTAACCTTCTAAACTCAAGGTGTCGGCAATGGCTTTGGCAATGCTTTCATCTTTTAGAAAGTGTTGTCCGAGATGTTTTTTGGCTTTTACTTTTTCCATAATCATTTTTTTAACCGCAAAGGCAGGAAGGCGTTAGGGTATTTATGCGTTTTAAAATTCTTTTTTACAACATTGTTAGCGGATTAGAGTCCGTTGTTACAATATTATTAGCATCAATGGAGCTATCGTTTTTAATGTTCCGAAATCACTTCTAATTCGGTTCTGAATGCTAGCATTTTATCACCAAATAATTTGAGTCCTTCTTCACGCAAAGCGGGTGCATCTTCTTGATAGTATTTTTGCAATGTTTCTCTGCTATCTGTGGTGTATTGCACTGAATAAGTAAGTCCTCCCATTTCCTCTTCGACCAAAACGCGAACCATTCTTGCATTTGTAAATTTGCCTGTTGCTAATATTTCTGGAATGTGCTTGTGCTGCATCCAAATCATCCATTTGTCGTGTACACTTTCGTGAATATTGATGGTAACATTGTATATAATCATCTTTTGTTGTTTAATCGGTTAATTGTTTAATCGTTGATTTGTTTAATCGGTTAACCGAATCAACGATTAAACTCTTTTACAAATTCTTATCGCCTCTTAACTGTCTGAATTTTTTCCTTGCCTCAACAAAGTAAATGCTGTCTTGATGGTTAAAAATCATTTTTTCATAAAGTGGCTTTGCTTTTTCGGGGTCGTTTAGGTATTTCACGTAGAGTTCTGCTGCAAAAAATAAGGCCTCATCTACATAAATACCATCACTATGTTGGGCAATTATCGCCTGATATTGCTGTAAGGCCTGAGTATAATTACCAGTCGTCTCATATAATTTACCTAATCGTAAAAGAGTCACTGCTTCTATTTCTTGCCCTTTAAATTGCTGTAATATCTTTTGGAAATGAGCAATTGCCTCATCGTTGCGTTTTTGATACATCAAGTAGTCGCCTTTGGCAAATTGCTTTAAAGCCGTTTGAGTAGAATCGGCAACGGTATTGTCATTAATCAATAAAAAATATTCCAAAGCATCATTGGCAATCAATTGCGTATTGGCAGATTTTAATTCTTTAAATTGCTTCAACGCCCATTCAAAATCGGTTTTAAAATAACTTGTTTTTGCTGCTTTTAAACTGGCTTCATGTGCCATGACATCGTTCTTCAAATCCAATTCAATTTGGGAATAATACAGCAAAGCTTGGTTGTATTTTTCTTCAAATAAAAAAATATCGGCCAACTCCATTTTCGCATCAGCAATTTGATAATCATTCAAAGGAAGTGTCAGTGCTTTAGTAATAATTGCTTTTGCTTCTTCTGGTTTTTTTAAACTAAAAGCCGTAAAATGTGCTTGAATTAATTGCAATTTCAGTGTAAACGGATTGATTTCAAATTGCTGTAATAGCGTTTTAAGTTGTGTGTCAATGGCCATAAAATCAGCAGGTTTTGCTTTGGCCAATTTCATTTCGATCAAATAGGTGTTGGCTTGTATCAACGTTTCCAAATCCTTGGTGTTTTCTAAAACAAAGCCCAAGATTTCGGTTGCCGCTTCGGTTTGGTCTTCCTCAATGGCCATTTGTCCCAAGCTTACAATTTCGGCCAAGGATTCTGGATTACGTTTGTAAATGGCTTTTTCTTGAATAAAGGCTTTACCAAACTCTTTTTGTTGTACGTAAAACCAACTCAAATACTGATTCCAGAAAATGTCTTGGTCTTTTTGAGTACGCAAAATCAATGCTTTTTTTAGGGCATCTGCAAAAGAAACATCAGCTTCATCCGACATGTAACGAGACAATTGATGCTGAATCAAGTTCGAATTTTGTGGATTAATAAATGCCTCGTCTAAAAACATGGTAATCATCAAATCAGTTTTACCCAATTGACCATAAAGTAACGCCATTTGATAATTGAAGTTAAAGGTCGTGTCTAATTCAGCCGCGGTTTGATAGGCTTTTACGGCGTATTCTAAGATTACTTTTTTTTCAAAAGCATTGGCTACACCATACACTTCATTAGGATTTTTGCGAATGCTTTCTAACGCTTGTTCATAATAACTTTTAGCGTAGGCATCATTTTTTTGCAATTGCCAATTGTAGCCCATTTCAACTAATAAAAAGGCTTGCTTGTATTTAGAATAACGCGTTTGAATCGTTTTCTCTGCCAGCTCAAACTGTCGCAATTGCTGGTAGCAATCTACCGTTCTGAGAAAGTATTGGGAGTTTTGCGGGATACTTTTGAGCAGTTCTTCGTAGGCTAATTTAGCTTTTTCAAAATCTCCTTTTTCATAAAAATATTGAGCTAACTGTTCGTTTTGCGAAAAACAAATCCATGAAAAAAACAGTGCGATATGTAGAAAGAAGTTTTTCATGGGTTACAAAATTATTTAACCATATAAGGTATTTAAGGGCATATAAGAATTACATTGCTACTCAAATTTTAAGCTTTTGCCTTAAATAGTTGAACCATTAAATTCTTTAATGTTTGAAAAAATATTTTAATCATTAAAACTTAAATGACCTTAAATGCCTTATATGGTAATTTATTTTAGTCAATGATATCAAAACCACAATACGGACGTAATACTTCTGGGATTACAATTCCTTCTGGAGTTTGGTAGTTTTCTAAAATTCCAGCCAAAACTCTAGGCAAAGCCAAAGAACTTCCGTTCAAGGTATGCGCCAATTGATTTTTGCCGTCTTTGTCTTTGAAACGTAATTTCAAACGGTTGGCTTGAAAGGTTTCAAAGTTAGACACCGATGAAATTTCTAACCAACGGCCTTGTGCAGTTGAAAACACTTCAAAATCATAGGTCAATGCCGAAGTGAATCCCATATCTCCTCCGCACAAACGCAAAATTCGGTACGGTAACTTTAGTTCCTGCAAAATATCTTTTACATGTTCTACCATACCATCCAAAGCTTCGTATGATTTTTCGGGATGTTCGATACGAACAATTTCAACTTTATCAAATTGGTGCAAACGATTTAATCCACGTACATGTGCTCCATAAGAACCCGCTTCACGACGGAAACAAGGGGTGTAAGCAGTACATAAAATTGGCAATTCGTTTTCACTTACAATAACATCTCTAAACAAATTAGTTACAGGAACTTCAGCCGTTGGAATCAAATACAAATCATCAACAGTAGCGTGGTACATTTGCCCTTCTTTGTCTGGCAACTGCCCTGTTCCGTAGCCTGAAGCTTCGTTCACTAAATGCGGCACTTGCATTTCTTTGTAGCCAGCAGCTGTGTTTTTATCCAAAAAATAATTGATTAACGCGCGTTGTAAGCGAGCTCCTTTTCCTTTATAAACAGGGAATCCCGCACCGGTGATTTTTACCCCCAATTCAAAATCGATAATGTCGTATTTTTTTACCAATTCCCAATGAGGCAAAGCCCCTTCGTGCAACGTAGGAATGTCACCTTCCTGAAAAACGTTTAGGTTATCGTCTGCCGATTTCCCATTCGGTACAATATCCGCAGGAAGGTTAGGTAAAGTATATAATTTTTGAGTTAATTCTTCGGCCAAAGCGTCTGCTTTTTCTGCCAACTCTTTACTTTTTTCTTTTAAAGAAACTGTTTTTTCTTTAAGAATAGCGGCTTTTGCTTTCTCACCACTTTTCATCAAATCACCAATATCTTTGGACAATTTATTAGATTCAGATAAAGTGTTGTCTAAAGCCACTTGAGTAGCGCGACGTTGCTCGTCTAATTGTACCACTTCGTTTACAATACTGTTAGCATCAATGTTTCTTTTGGCTAAAGCATTGATTACTTTTTCTTGATTCTCTCTAATAAATGCGATTTGTAACATAGTTTTGTTTTTAACTCTTGTATTTATGGCTATTTGCGCCCACAAATTTAACGAAATGTTTGATAAGTACTAGACAAAGTTTTAGGAAATGGTTTTTCGATTTGATTTCACAAAAAAGCCTTCTTTGATTTATGTTCAATGAAGGCTTTCCTTATTTATGAATTGAAAGGGATTTAATTTTTAATCTTCTGTTCTAAAATGACTTCTTTTTGGGGTGGAATTCGTTTTTTCAGGAACAAGATTTGACCTAAGTGACTCGATTGGTGCTCCATTACATGAAACCAGCAGAAATGATTGGTTACTTCCTCTTTCATTACTTGTTGGTTAAACCAAGCATCATCTCTTTTCTTTAGTTCTTCAATGGTTTTGTTCCGTACCTCATTATAGATGTTTAAATAGTATTGAATCTCATGTCCTTTCCATTCATCTCGTCCCCCTTTGTCGAGTTCTAAAGCAGTGCCCCATTTTGCTTGCTCTTCGGGAGTAAAGTCTCTATTCTCGAATGTTAGTACTTGATAATACTTTTCGGCAGCAGCCAAATGCATAACTAGCGAACCGATTCTATTAGCTTTTTCGTCATGCAAATAGTCAATTTCGTATAGACTCATGTTTTTCACTGTACGCTCTACCCTATCCTTCAAATCCTCGAGCATCGAAATCATCGCCCCTATTTGAGGTGAAGCTCCTTCAACATTTCCTATTTTACCAGTTTCTTTAACGACAATTCCTGTACCTTCAAGAAGTAAACTAGTATTTCCAGCAACAGCACTTTTATCTAGTTTTGTACTATATTCTTTGACTTTTGTAATCTTGCCTTTTCGAGTGCCAAATTCCCATTTTTGAATTTCTCCATTTTTAAGAGGCATTTCAAAACTAGCATTCATAATACTATAGGGTTCTAATACACCTTTGGCATTTTCTATGAAAAGTTCGAATTTATCAAAATAGAACTTACCGTTGTAGGAACACAAGCCTCCAAAATTCAACGCTTTTGAATTCTCGTCAATGGTTCCTTCTATCGTGCAAGATTGCCAAATATTAGATTTGATAGGTCTGTCTCCCATATTATCAAAGAAACCCATTTCATCATTTTTGTTATCAACTCTTGACCAAATTCCAGCCCAAGCTTTCGGTTCGCTACTTTCGACTTTTACAGATGCGACTACTTTGAATTTCTTTTTTACTTTGGTTTGAATATCAATGGTTTGACGGAATGCCACCCAATCATTAGAGATAACTCCTTGTGCTTGTGTAAAAACGACTATAAAACAAAAGAGTATAGTTATAAATTTTTTCATTTTTTAAAATTAAGTATTAAACAATTGATAATTAAAACATTACAACTATGTTTTAAAAAATAAATATAATATTATTTTCGAAAACTCTTGTTTTGTGTTTGTAAACATGCTAAAATTTTGGTTGAAAATACGCTATACAGTTCAACTTTGCAGTATATATACTACAATAATAATTAAACATTTTTTTAACAAATACAAACCACTCATAATAAATGTATTACAATTTTCAAAAAGTCAAAACATTAAAAAAGCTAAGAAAATAGCTTAACATAATCTATTTTTGCCGCGAACATTTAAACCATTACAATGAAAAAAATTCTTTTTTTAGCACTTATATGCTTTTCAGCAAGTAGTGTTTTTGCACAAGCTCCTTTAGAAAACGGAAGAGTACAACTGAATGCCGGAATCGGAACTTCTGGCTGGGGAACTCCTGTTTATGTAGGTCTTGACTATGGTGTTGGTAGTAATTTTACTTTGGGTGGAGAACTATCCTACCGCACACACAATGAGCGTTATGCAGGGACATATTACGACTATTCTGTAACAGGTATTGGTGCTAATCTTAACTATCACTTCAATAAAGTATTAAGTATTCCTAGCCAATGGGATTTTTATGGAGGATTGGGATTGAACTATTATATTTTCAACTACGATGATAGAAATTATAATGGTACCGAAGATTCAGATATTGGACTTGGCGTACAAATTGGAGGAAGGTATTTCTTCAATAAAAATTTCGGAATCAACATCGAAGGTGGTGGAGGTAACGCTACAAGTGGTGCCAAAATTGGAATCACTTATAAATTCTAATTGTTACTAAATTTTATAAAAAGCCATTCTCAATGAATGGCTTTTTTGGTATTAAGACCTTTTGATTTCGCGACCTACAAATTCTTCTAAAACAGTAAACATTTCGTCTATCGTAAGAACTTCAAAATCTGGATGTGCTTTCAAAAAATTAGCATTTAAGGTCACTAAATTCTCTTCTATCTCAAAAAAAGCATCGGTATTTAGTGCGTCTCGAACGGGATTTACACCTTCTAGTTTTCCATTTAAAAATTTATTGAGTTTAACGCTACTCATTAATTTTACTTTTTTTGATTGTTGTTGAAACAATTCCAAGTGTTTTTGGGCTCCAATCAAGGCCAAACCTTCTTCAATTAACGCATTCAAATCAGCATTCCAACCAGAATGATGCACAAATTGAGCAAAATTTCCCAACACATGTTGCGTATAATAATAGTCCAAATAATAACTAATTAATGCATCCTCATGTATAAATTCATCATCCACTCCTTCCTCGCGCATTAAATTAATTACAGAGATATTAGAATGAATGACATCCTGAAGATTTTCACTATTAAAAGCTGTTTCTGAAACGATAATCCTACCGAATTCCATAGTTTTTGTTTTTGAAAGTTTGATGCAAATTTCGGATAAATAATTGGGTTGGGTTTGATTTTAAGTATAAAATAAATACGACAAGTCCGATTCATTACGCAATGAAGAAGCTCGTACAACTTAATAACTTAAATAATCATACCTTTTATTGTTTCAAAAAAAAACATCCTCGAAAGGATGTTTTTAGAAGATTGCCGAAACAAATTTTAATTTTTTAAACATTATTACTCATTCCATCCACCACCCAATGCTTTGTATAATTGTACCATAGCAGATAATTGGCGTTGTGACAATTGGGACAAACTAATTTCAGCATCGAATAAAGAACGTTGCACGTCCAAAACTTCCAAATACGAAACATACCCATTGTAATATCTCGCATAAGAAAGTTCATAGTTTTTCTTAGCTGCAGCAACTTGTCGGCTTCTTGCTTCAAATTCTTCTTTGTACGTAGTAGCGTTTTGAATAGCATTTTCAACCTCAGCAATAGCTACTAAATAGGTTTTTTGATAGTTTAATTTAGATTGCTCAGCTAATTGACGGTTAATTTCAACACGTCTTCTATTTTTCCCAAATTGAAAAATAGGTCCAGTTATTCCAACAGAAGCATTATCTCTGTAGGAGCCATCATTAAATAAATCGCCGATTTTAGGAGTAGCAAATCCAGCAATCGCTGCGATGTTAAATGATGGGAAACGCATAGCTTGAGCTACTCCAATTCTTTCGTGAGCAGCAATGTATTGCAATTCGGCTCTTTTTACATCGGGTCTGTTTTGCAACAAAGAAGAGGGAATAGCTAATGGCAAATTAGTTACCATCAATTGCTCTTTATTGGTTTTTCCTCTTTCAATAACTCCAGGTGTTTGACCAATCAAAATGGAAATCGTGTTTTCTAAAGCGGTGATTTGTCGTTTGATATTTGGAATAGCAGCTTCGGCAATAGCCACTTGCTGTTCTATTTGTACTTTATCCAACTCTGAAGTATACCCACTTTTAAAACGATCGGTAATGATAGCATAGGAATCTTGACGCGTTTTGAGCGTTTGTTTCGTGATTTCCAATTGATTGTCTAAATCTCTCAACTGAAAATAAGCAGTAGCTATTTCAGAGACAATCCCTGCCAACACTGTTTTTCGGGCTTCCTCAGTAGCCAATAATTCATTTTGAACGGCTCTGTTTTCGTGTCTAAGTTTTCCCCAAAAATCAATCTCCCAAGACATATTTCCAATTAGTGATGAATTTTGAATGAAGTTTTCAGCCGTATTAGCGCCCGCGCTGTATTGAAAGGATGGCAATATATTGGCTTTGGTAAATCCTAAATTGGCTTTGGCTTGCTCTAGGCGAGAAATGGCTATTTTTAAATCAAAATTGTTCTCGATGCCTTTGTTTATTAAGCCTTTTAACACTTCATCATTAAAAATATCAAACCATTTTACATTCAAAATTGTTTTGGTGGTATCAGAATTGGGCGAAAATCGATACTTAACAGCCGAATTTTCCTTAAACTCTGGGTCTTTATATTTAGGTCCAACCAAACAACTCACTGGCAAAAAAGCAACTATTACCAGTAGCAACACTTTAATACATTTATTCCTCATGGCTAATAGATTTAGTAGATTCAACGCTGTTTTCTAAATGTTTCTTTTTACCAAATCTTTCTACAAACACGAACAAGACTGGTATAAAACATACACCCATTACCGTAGCCACTAACATTCCGCTAAACACGGTCATACCCATTACTTTTCGGGCTTGAGCTCCAGCTCCAGAGGCTGTCAATAAAGGCACAACACCTAAAATAAAAGCAAAAGCAGTCATCAATATTGGTCGCAAACGCAATTTAGCAGCGTTTAAAGAAGCTTCAACAAGAGGAACTCCTTTTTCGTATTCGGCTTTGGCAAACTCTACAATAAGGATGGCATTTTTGGCTGCCAAACCTATAAGCATTACTAAACCGATCTGAGCGAAGACATTGTTTACGTAATCGGGACTGAATAACTTACACAAATACAATCCTAAGAAGGCTCCAAAAACCGCAAAAGGTGTTCCCAACAATACACTGAATGGTAACTTCCAACTTTCGTATTGTGCCGCCAAAATGAGGAAAACAAATACAATCGCCATAATAAATACCATAGCTCCTTTACCTTCGGCTTGTTTCTCCTGATAACTCATGGCCGACCATTCGTAACCCATATCCGAAGGAAGTGTTTTGAGGGCAGTTTCTTCAAGCGCTTGTCGAGCTTCCGAAGACGTATAGCCTGGCGCAGGAGATCCACCAATTTCGGCTGCACGGTATAAGTTAAAACGAGTGGTAAACTCAGGACCCGTTTCTTTTTTAATTTTTGCTATACTTGAAATTGGAATCATAATATTGTCACGATTACGAACAAATATTTTATTGATGTCCTCGGGATTCAGCGTAAAACTAGGTGCCGCCTGAATCAATACAATATATTGTCTACCAAATCTGTTGAACTCATTAACGTATTGTCCTCCCAAACTGGCTCCGATGGCCATATTCACATCAGAAAGCGATAAATTCAATTCGGTAACTTTATCACGATCAATATCTAAACTAATTTGAGGCACATAGGGATTGAAAGTAGTTCTAACACTACCAATTTCAGGACGTTTTCTGGCTTCGGCCATGAAGCGTTGTGCATTATCAAATAAATACTGAGGGGATTTTCCAGCTCTATCTTGCAACATCAAAGAAAAACCTGCCGAATTACCAACACCACTAATAGGTGGAGGCCCGAAGGCAAAAGCAGTTGCTTCTGGAACCGCATACACCAACTTACCGTTAATTTCTTGAATAATTTGGAATACATTCTTATCACGCTCTTTCCATTCTTTTAAAGATATAAAGAAGAATCCATTGTTGGTCGCCATAGAGTTTTTTAACAAACTATATCCAGAAACCGTGGTATAGAACTCAACACCCTCTATGGATCCTAAAATACCTTCAATTTTTTTACAAACGGCATCGGTTCTGTGTAAAGAAGAAGCTCCTGGCAACTCCACATTCACAAACAAATACCCTTGATCTTCTTCTGGAACGAATCCTCCCGGGATTTTACTTCCTAATAAAATGATAGCTACTATGATGATACCTATGAAGATAAAACTACGAATCATTTTTTTAATCAAGAACGCAGTGAATCCAGTATATCGATTGGTGAAGGCATCAAATTTTTGATTGAATCCTTTGAAAAATCTTCCCAACCATCCTTTGGCTTCTTGGTTAGGTTTCAACATGATGGAACACAAAGCTGGACTTAAAGTCAGCGCACTAATTGCTGAGAAAATAACTGATATTGCAATAGTTATCGCAAATTGTTGATACAAACGACCTGTAATACCTGGCGTCATCGCTACAGGGATAAATACTGCCGTCAATACAATCGCAATAGCGATTACCGGACCAGAAACTTCTTTCATTGCCTTGTTTGTCGCTTCTCGTGGTGATAATCCGTGCTCAATATGATGCATTACGGCCTCGACCACTACAATCGCATCATCCACCACTATACCAATCGCCAATACCAATCCCAAAAGTGAAAGCACGTTCACAGAGAATCCTAACAAAGGAAACAACATGAAAACAGCAACCAACGAAACGGGTACCGTAATTAATGGGATGATGGTAGCTCTCCAATTCTGCAAGAACAAAAACACCACTACAATTACCAAGATGATGGCTTCAAAAAGTGTATGCATGATTTCATTAATCCCCTCGGTAATAGCTAAAGTAGTATCTAATGAAACATCATATTTTAAATCTTGAGGAAACTTTTTACTCAAATCGGCCATTACTTTTTTACAAGCATCAGCAACTTCCAAAGCATTGGATCCTGGCATCTGTTTGATACCAATAGTACCTGCAGGTTTGCCGTTTAATGCCCCTTTCGAAGCATAACTTTCGGTTCCTAGAGCAACAGTTGCCACGTCTTTTAAACGTACTTGTTGGTTGCCAATGTTGGATTTCAAAATAATGTTTTCAAAATCTTTTATATCTACCAAACGATCTTTAAGGGTGACGTTATAGGTAAATTCATTCCCATCCTCTGCTGGCGGAGCGCCAAATTTTCCACCTGGCGCAATAGAGTTTTGATCTTTGATCGCACTCATTACATCTGGGATGGTCAATTTGTATTTTGCCAAGATATCGGGTTTTACCCAAATACGCATCGCGTAGTTACTTCCACCAAAAATTACAACTTCTCCAACTCCTTTTATCCTTGACAAAGCATCTACTATGTTGATGTTGGCGTAATTGGTTAAAAAGTCAGAGCTATACGTGTTATTTGGAGAAGAAAGCGAAAACAATAGCAACGGCATTGAAAGCGATTTCTTAGTCGTTACACCTGTATTCTTTACATCGACAGGTAAAGTTGATGTTGCTGAAGCCACACGGTTTTGCGTTAACATGGTAGCATTATCCAAATCGGTTCCCATATCAAAGGTTACAGACAAAGACATACTGCCATCGCCTGTATTGGTAGATTGCATATACAGCATGTTTTCTACCCCATTTACTTTTTGCTCGATTGGAGTAGCTACCGCTTGCTCTACGTTTAATGCATTGGCTCCACGATAACTGGTTGAAACTTGAACAACTGGAGGTGCAATTTCAGGATATTGAGAAATTGGAGTTTCTAAAACAGATAACCCTCCAATAATCACCATAAAAATGGACAAAACTATGGCAACGATGGGTCTTCTTACAAAAAAATTATCCATAATTATTTCGTTTTATTTTTTTCAGAAGTATACGGAACAGGTTGTACAACTGAGCCTGGCTGAATGAACATGCTACCAGTGATTGCCACTCTATCTCCAACACTTAAGCCTTTTTTGATTACCCAATCTTCACCTACTTTGTCTCCGACATCAACAATTTTTACTTGAATTTTATTGTCTTTATCAATAACCAATACTTGGTAAATACCCTGCATTTCAGTTACTGCTTTTTGAGGTATTGCAATAGCCTGAATTAGATTTTCTGTCAAAGCTCTCACTTTAGAAAACTGTCCTGAACGTAAGTTGTTTTCTGGATTAGGGAAGGATGTTTCGATAGTCATAGTACCTGTAGTAGGATCAATCTTGGCATCAGAGAAATTCAATTTCCCTTTATAAGGATGTACACTACCATCTGAAAGTAACAACTCAATATCATTACTGCTTTTTGTGTTTAAAGCATTTTTTCGGCGATATTCTAAGAATTCGGCTTCGCTGATAGTAAATCGTACTCTAACTTTATCTAATCGAGAGACGGTATTTAATTTAGAAGAACTTCCCATTCTTGAAATATAATCACCTACCCTAGCATTACTAATACCAATGATGCCATCAATAGGAGAAACTATATTACAATAGCTTCTCTCTAACTGTTGGTTTTTAAGTGCTGCTCTAGTGCTTTCATAATTGGAACGAGCCGCTTTAGCTTTTGCGACAGCAGCGTCTAGTTCTCGTTTACTAACTGCGTTCATATCGGCTAATGGACGAATTCTTTTCAATTCTTCCTCAGCATTTGCCAGATTACTTTGCGAAGTGGCTACTTGTCCTTTGACTTGTTCAACTTTCGTATCATACTCTAACGGGTCTATGGTATAGAGCAATTGTCCTTTTCTTACTTTTTGTCCTTCAATAAAATGAATTCCTGTAAGTATTCCATCTACTCTTGCCGTTAAAACGATGTCCAAATCACCAAAGGTTTGAGCTGCAAATTCTTTATACAGCGGGACATCTTTTGCAACAACGGTTATAAATGGTGCTGGAATTGGAGGCGGTACTTGATTCTCTTTTTTGTTACAAGAACTAAACAGACTCAGAAAAACAATAAGCCTCCAGAAAAAATTAGGTTTAGATGCAGTATCCATAATTTTTATGTTAAATGATTTCTAGTAAATTTAACATTTTTTCTAAAACCTTTTTATTTTTCTGATGAAAAAAATCAAAAATAACACTGTCTATCAAGTGTATACAATTTAGTCGAAAAAATATCCATAAAAAAGCGTTACATTTGCACCCGAATTCTTCCAATTAGAGTTCCTAATTTATTTCTCACTTAACGTTTATAGCATGCAACTGTATAACACCTTAAGCGCAGAAGAAAGAGCCGAGCTTATTGACCAAGCCGGAAAACAACGCCTCACATTGTCTTTCTATGCGTATGCCAAAATTGAAGATCCCAAAAAATTTCGCGACGATTTATTTATCGAATGGAATAAATTAGATGCACTAGGCAGAACCTATGTTGCCAAAGAAGGCATCAACGCCCAAATGTCTGTCCCTGCCGAAAATTTAGAAGCCTTTCGCGAAACGCTAGAAGCTTATGAATTTATGCGCAACATTCGTTTGAATGTAGCTGTAGAACACGATGATCATTCGTTTTTGAAACTCACGGTAAAAGTGCGTGACAAAATTGTGGCCGACGGGTTAAACGACGACACCTTTGATGTTACCAATATTGGAGTACACCTCAAAGCCAAAGAATTCAACGAAATATTAGAAGATCCAAACACGATTGTAGTCGATTTTAGAAACCATTACGAAAGTGAAATTGGTCATTTTAAAGGCGCTATTACTCCTGACGTGGAAACCTTCCGTGAATCCTTGCCTATCATCAACGAACAATTACAAGAATTTAAAGAAGATAAAAATCTGGTGATGTATTGCACTGGAGGAATTCGCTGCGAAAAAGCTTCGGCTTACTTCAAACACCAAGGTTTTAAAAATGTTTTCCAATTAGAAGGAGGCATCATCAACTACGCCAAACAAATCAAAGAAGAAAATCTAGAAAGTAAATTTATCGGAAAGAATTTCGTTTTTGACCATCGTTTGGGTGAGCGTATTACTGACGATATTATCGCGCAATGCCATCAATGTGGAAAACCTTGCGACAATCATACCAATTGCGAAAATGTTGGCTGTCATTTGTTGTTCATTCAATGTGATGAATGCAAAGAAGCGATGCAAAATTGCTGTTCTACCGAATGTTTAGACATCATCAACTTGCCACTAGTGGAGCAAGTAAAATTGAGAAAAGGTAAACAAGTAGGCAACAAAGTCTTCCGAAAAGGAAAATCAGACAAATTACCCTACAAACATTCTGGCGACCTTCCCGACGCGCCTTTAGCTGTGGCTACTACTCCAACTAAAATTCGTCAAAGAATCAAAATTAAAAAAACACTTCTTGGAAACGCTCAACACTATTTTGTAAAAGCGCAAGTAGCCCTTTTTGTCATTGAGAATAACGAACTACAAGTAGGAGACACCATTCTTATTTCGGGCCCTACTACAGGAAACGAACAACTTGTACTCGAAAAAATGTTAGTTAACGGCAGCGAAAACACGGTCGCACAAGCAGGCGACAAAGTAACTTTTGAAGTGCCTTTCAGAGTGCGTTTGTCTGATAAATTGTTTAAAATCAATACTGCTTCTAGAAATTAAAATCAGATATTTATCCTACGGTTGAAACCGTAGGCAATAGAATAAAGCAATATAACTAACGATTTCAACTGTTAGAAACTCGAAAAGGAAAAAATATTGCCAACGGTTTCAACCGAATTAGATACAATTTAAGGTGAAAATATACATTCAAAAGTATGCCACAGTCTTATAATAAATTATGGATTCATGCCATATGGGCAACAAAAAACAGACAGGAATTAGTTGATTTTTCTATTGAAAGTCAGGTTTATAACTTTATAAGAGAAGAGTTAATCGAGCTTGGATGTCCCGTTCGAATTATCAATGGAATGCCTGATCATATTCACGCTTTATTTTTATTGAATCCACAAAAATCTATTAGCGATGTAATGAAACAAGTAAAAGGAAGTTCATCTCACTCGATAAATGGCAATAATATAATGCTTGAAAAGTTTGCTTGGCAGAATGGTTTTGCTGCTTTTTCTGTAAGCGAATCACAACTTGAGGCTGTATACAATTACATAAAAAATCAAAAACAACATCATCTCAAAAAAAATAGCCAAGACGAATTTGATGATTTTATAAAATTACACGGATTGAATAATTCTAATGAATCATAACGTTTCCAGCAGATGAACCTTGGACAAAATACACAACATACGAAAACCATAGCTAACGGTTTAAACCGTTAGAGCTATAATAATATAAACATTACGATCCCCGGTTGAAACCGTGGACAATATAAACAACATATATACAAAAACATAACCAACGGTTTCAACCGTTGGACTACAAACAGATTATAATACAATGACCACAAACAACAAAATAGAATTGATGGCACCTGCCGGGAATTTCGAATCCTTGCAAGCCGCTTTAGACAATGGCTGTGACTCCGTTTATTTTGGAGTAGAACAACTCAATATGCGTGCCCGCGCCTCGGTAAACTTCACTATGGATGATTTGGCAGAAATCGCCAAACGCTGCGAAGCCAAAAACGTACGCAGTTACTTGACCTTAAACACCATCATTTATGACCACGACTTATCTGTGGTCAAAACTTTAATCAATAAAGCCAAGGAAGCCAACATCACTGCGGTGATTGCTTCCGATCAAGCCGTAATTGCAATGGCTCGAAGCGTGGGGATGGAAGTTCACATTTCGACTCAATTGAATGTGACCAATATCGAAACCATCAAATTCTACAGCCTTTTTGCCGATACTATGGTGTTGAGTCGCGAATTGAGTTTGCGTCAAGTAAAAAAAATCACCGAACAAATCGAAAAAGAACAAATCAAAGGACCTAACGGGAATTTGGTCGAGATTGAAATCTTTGGCCACGGCGCTTTGTGTATGGCTGTTTCGGGGAAATGCTATTTGAGTCTGCACTCGCATAACTCATCCGCCAACCGCGGTGCTTGCAAACAAAACTGTCGTAAAAAATATACCGTAATCGACCAAGAAACCGGTTTCGAAATCGAATTGGACAACGAGTATATGATGTCGCCCAAAGATTTATGCACCCTAGATTTCCTTGACCAAGTTATCGATTCAGGCATTCAAGTCCTTAAAATAGAAGGGCGTGGTCGTGCTCCAGAATATGTGGCTACCGTAATTAAAACCTACCGCGAAGCGATTGACGCCTACTATGACGGCACGTTCTCCAAAGACAAAATCACCGTTTGGATGGACGCTTTGAACACCGTGTACAACCGCGGATTCTGGTCGGGTTATTATTTAGGACAAGAATTGGGCGAATGGAGCGATGTTTCAGGTTCCGTAGCTACGCAAAAGAAAGTCTATGTGGGCAAAGGCACCCATTTCTTCCCTAAAGCCGAAATTGGTCAATTCAAAATCGAAGCCTACGACATCAAAGTAGGCGATAAAATTTTGGTAACAGGTCCAAGCACCGGCGCACAAGAAATGATTATCGAAGAAATGTTTGTCAACGATGCTTCGGCAGAGCGCGCTACCAAAGGAGACGATTGCACCCTCAAACTGCCGTTTAGAATCCGAATGTCCGACAAATTATACAAAATAGTAGAAGCCTAATGGTCATCATCACCTTACAAAGAGACAAATGCATCGGTTGCAATTACTGTGTAGAAATGGCGCCCGTACAGTTTCAAATGTCCAAAAAAGACGGTAAATCGGTACTCATAAAAAGTGTCAATGCCAAAGGTTTTTACACCCTAAAATCACCCGATCACACCATCGTAGAAAGTTGCGAACTCGCCGCCAAAGCTTGTCCTGTAAAAATCATTTCGGTCAAAGAAACCTAGAAACTAATTCTCTTTAGGAGCAGAAAAAATAGGCATTTTTAGGAAGCAATGGTCCCGCTATCCGCTACAATCTTTTTTTACACCTGTCAGGTTTTAAAAACCTGACAGGTGTAAAAAAAAAGGATTTCCACTTCACCCGAGCGATAGCGAACTGGCGAAGCAATCGGGGCTAAAGAGCCACATTTTGCTTCTTTATCAACAATCATAAATGCAATAATCTAAACCATCACAATCCTTTTTGTGGTGGTTTTTATTTTACCCCAAACTTATATGTTCTAAAATGCCTTAAATGGTTCAAAAACATAATAATTTTGGAAAATCCTTTATTGTTATAGAAATACATCCAAGATTAAGATAAGTCATCTCAAAATTCCAATTTTTTTAGTATAATTTTAAGACGCATCCTTATTTTTTACCGTTGTAACATACAATTAAAAAATACTATCTTTACCGATTAAATTTAAGTAAGAACTCAAGTTGCTTTTTTGGCAACACTACAATATAATTATGGCTTGTACAAGTTGTTCAACTTCCGATGGTGGCGCACCAAAGGGGTGTAAAAATAATGGGACTTGCGGCACCGATAGCTGCAACAAATTAACCGTTTTTGACTGGCTTTCGAACATGAGTTTACCCAATGGCGAAGCGCCTTTTGACTGTGTCGAAGTACGTTTCAAAAACGGCAGAAAAGAATTTTACCGCAATACCGAAAAACTAACCTTAAGTATGGGAGACATCGTGGCAACAGTAGCTTCACCTGGTCACGATATCGGAATTGTAACGCTAACTGGCGAGTTGGTAAAAATTCAAATGAAGAAAAAAGGAGTCAATCCTAACGGAACCGATATTCCAAAAATCTATAGAAAAGCTTCTCAAAAAGACATCGACATTTGGACTGCCGCTCGAGATCGCGAAGAGCCTATGAAAGTTCGAGCACGTGAATTGGCAATTCATCATAAATTAGAAATGAAAATTTCGGATATCGAATTTCAAGGTGATGGTTCCAAAGCAACTTTCTACTACACCGCCAACGACCGTGTCGATTTTAGAATGTTGATTAAGGATTTTGCCAAAGAATTCAGCACAAGGGTCGAGATGAAACAAGTAGGTTTCCGTCAAGAAGCCGCTCGTTTAGGAGGAATCGGTTCTTGCGGAAGAGAGCTATGTTGTTCTACTTGGTTAACCGATTTTAGAAGTGTGAATACTTCAGCAGCACGTTACCAACAATTGTCTTTAAATCCACAAAAATTGGCGGGACAATGCGGGAAATTGAAATGTTGTTTGAATTATGAGCTCGACACCTATATGGATGCCTTGAAACATTTTCCAAATTTCGACACCAAATTAGTGACCGAAAAAGGAGATGCTGTCTGCCAAAAACAAGACATTTTCAAAGGCCTTATGTGGTTCGCTTACACGAATAACTTTGCCAATTGGCACGTGCTTAAAATTGAGCAAGTACACGAAATCATTGCCGAAAACAAACTAAAAAACAAAGTTTCATCGTTAGAAGATTACGCTATAGAAGTGGTTGCCGAACCAGAGAAGAACTTTAATAACGCTATGGGACAAGAGAGTTTAACTCGTTTTGACCAACCCAAAGCCAAAAAAAGACCTTCGAAAAAACGCAAACCAAACGCTGCCGCACCAGCAAATGTAGCTGCTGCACCAGCTATAGCACCAAACAAACCTGCTGCACAAAATGGCAACAAAAAAAGACCTCACAACAACAAAAATCGAGGCAATGCCAATGACAAAAAGCAAGGTAATACTCCAACCAACGAACCAAGAAAACCTATAATTATTACTAAAAATGGGGATAAAAAATAGTTGCATCTTATTTGCTGTAGTCTTACTCTTTTTGGCCTGCGACAAAAAAAGAGTTTTTGACGAATACAAAACAGTAGGCAGTGGTTGGAACAAAGACAGCATTGTTTCCTTCGATTTGCCTGCATTGGACTCCACACAACAATACAATTTGTTTGTAAATTTGAGAGCCAATGACGATTATAAATTCAATAATATCTTTTTGATTGTGGCTATGGAACAAAAAAATGGCTTCACCAAAGTAGATACTTTAGAATACCAAATGGCCAACCCTGATGGGACTTTGTTGGGCAATGGCTTTACAGATTTAAAAGAAAGCAAACTTTTTTATAAAGAAAAAGTTAGATTTAAAGGACAATTCAAAGTATACATCAAACAAGCTTTGAGAGAAAACGGCAAAGTACCCGGTGTATCTGTTTTGGATGGCATTACCGACGTAGGTTTTAGAATAGAAACAATAGAGTAAAATTATGGCAGTTAGAAAAAATAACACATCGTCTAAAGCAATTGATAAAGATATCAATTACTATAAAAAGAAGTTTTGGAAAATCTACTTTTATGGTTTGGGCATTTTGGCTCTTTTCTTCCTTTTTGCCTCTTGGGGACTGTTTGGCTCTATGCCTTCTTTTGAAGATTTAGAAAATCCAGACTCTAATTTGGCTACCGAAATCATCTCCTCTGATGGAGTAGTTTTGGGAAAATATTTCCAAAAGAATCGTTCGCAACTAAAATATTCTGATTTACCAAAAAACTTGGTAGATGCCCTAGTAGCGACAGAAGATGCTCGTTTTTACGAGCACTCTGGTATCGATGGTCGAGGAACTATGCGAGCTATTTTAAGTTTAGGAACCAGTGGTGGTGCTAGTACACTAACCCAACAATTGGCCAAACAATTATTCCACGGAGAAGGTTCGAAATTCCTTCCTTTCCGTATCGTTCAAAAAATAAAAGAATGGATTATCGCTATCCGTTTGGAAAGACAATATACCAAAAACGAAATCATTGCGATGTACTGCAACGTCTATGATTTCGGAAACAACTCCGTAGGGGTTAGCTCTGCAGCAAAAACCTATTTCTCCAAAGCTCCAAAAGATTTGACTATAGACGAATCGGCTATTTTGGTAGGAATGTTTAAAAACTCTGGTCTTTACAACCCAATTCGCAATCCAGAAGGAGTAAAAAACCGTCGTAATGTGGTTTTACACCAAATGGAAAAAGGAAAAATCATTACCGAACAACAAAAATTACAGCTACAAAGTTTACCCATAAAACTCAATTTCAAATTAGAGACTCACAAAGATGGTATTGCTACTTATTTTAGAGAATACCTAAGAGATTATATGAAAAAATGGGTTGAAGAAAACAAAAAACCTGACGGTACAGATTATGACATCTACAAAGATGGTTTAAAGATTTATACGACCATCGATTCCAGAATGCAAACCTATGCTGAAGAAGCAGTAGCTGCGCACATGGCGAACATGCAAGAAGAATTCTTTTTGCAACAAAAAGACAACAAAAATGCGCCTTTCGTAAACATTACTGAAGCCGAAACCCAGCGCATTATGAACCAAGCCATGAAATCCTCTAACCGATGGAATGTCATGAAGGCTATGGAAAAAAGCGAAGATGAAATCATTGCTTCATTTAAGCAAAAAACAAAAATGAAGATTTTCTCTTGGAAAGGAGAAATAGATACCGTAATGACTCCAATGGATTCTATTCGTTATTACAAACACTTCTTGCAATCTGGTTTAATGGCAATGGAGCCTCAAACTGGAAGCATCAAAGCTTGGGTGGGCGGAATCAATTATAAATATTTTCAATACGACCACGTAGGACAAGGCGCGAGACAAGTAGGGTCTACTTTCAAACCGTTTGTTTATGCAACTGCTATTGAACAATTGAATATGTCACCTTGTGACTCTATTATTGATTCTCCTTTTATGATTCATAAAGGACGCCATCATGTTACCGAAGATTGGGAACCAAGAAACTCTGATAACAAATACCGAGGAATGGTTACCTTAAAACAAGCTTTGGCACATTCTATCAACACCATTTCAGCGAAACTGATTGACAAAGTAGGACCAGAAGCCGTTATTGAATTAACACATAAATTGGGTGTAAAATCAGAAATTATTACACAACCTTCTATTGCCTTAGGAGCGGTTGAAATCACTGTTGAAGATATGGTGGCTGCTTACAGTACTTTTGCCAATCAAGGAGTTTATGTAAAACCTCAGTTTTTAACCAAAATCGAAGATAAAAGCGGAGTGGTTATTTACGAGCCAATTCCTGAATCGCATGATGTGTTGAATAAAGACATTGCTTTTGCTGTTATTAAATTACTTGAAGGTGTAACCGAAAGTGGTTCTGGAGCAAGATTAAGAACCGAAGGCGGAGGAGCAGGAGACCACCGTTGGACAGGCTATCCTTATATGTTTAGAAACCCTATCGCCGGAAAAACAGGAACATCTCAAAATCAATCTGATGGATGGTTTATGGGTATGGTACCAAATTTAGTTACTGGTGTTTGGGTAGGTTGTGAAGACCGTTCTGCTCGATTCAAAAGTTTAACTTATGGTCAAGGGGCAGCCTCAGCATTGCCAGTTTGGGGGTATTTTATGAAAAAATGTTATGAGGATCCTAGTTTACAAGTTTCTAAAGAACCTTTTGAACGACCCGCCAATCTTTCAATTAAAGTAGATTGTTACACTCCAAGAAGAGCCGTTGTGGTTGACACTACCGCTACTGAACAAACTACCGAGGAATTCGAACTATAAAAATTCAACAAGCCATAACGATAACTTTTTTAACTATCGTTATGGCTTCTTTATTTCAAAAAAAATATACTTTTAAAACCAATCTTCGCAATCGATTTCGTTATTGCTTCTTTTTTTGAATTAATTTAGCGGCTGCGATGAAATTTCTAATATTAAAGAGATTTTAAGTCGTTGTTTTATTGAATAAATACATTATCCCTAAAATAAATTGTAAACATATGATAAACAAAACGGTTTCCAATGTTCAAGATGCCCTTCAAGGCATCGAAAACGGAATGACACTGATGTTAGGTGGCTTTGGCCTTTGTGGAATACCAGAAAACTCCATTGCAGCTTTAGTTCAAAAAGGCGTTAACGATTTAACTTGTATTTCAAACAACGCCGGTGTAGATGATTTTGGACTTGGTTTGCTTTTACAAAAAAAACAAATCAAAAAAATGATTTCTTCTTATGTGGGAGAAAATGCAGAATTTGAACGCCAAATGCTCTCTGGCGAACTCGAAGTAGATTTGATTCCCCAAGGTACTTTGGCTGAGCGTTGTCGCGCTGCTCAAGCTGGAATTCCTGCTTTTTTTACTCCAGCTGGTTATGGAACTGAAGTTGCCACAGGCAAAGAAGTACGTGAATTCAATGGGAAAATGCACATTATGGAAGAAGCTTTCAAAGCTGATTTTGCCATTGTGAAAGCTTGGAAAGGCGATACTGCTGGGAATTTAATCTTCAAAGGAACGGCTAGAAATTTTAATCCGTGTATGTGCGGTGCCGCAAAAATTACCATTGCTGAAGTAGAAGAATTAGTAGAAGCAGGAACTTTGGACCCGAATCAAATTCATATTCCTGGAATTTTAGTACAACGTATTTTTCAAGGAGAGAAATATGAAAAACGAATAGAGCAAAGAACAGTTAGAAAAAGATAGTATTCAGAGGTCACTTTTTTAGTATTCAGTCTGAAGCTAAGACTTAAATGTTTCTAATTCCTTATCTGATTCAAAATATTTAGTAGGCAATACTAAAACTAAACTTATATGTTTCAAAAAACAAAATTATGCTAACAAAAGAAGATATAGCAAAACGCATTGCAAAAGAAGTACAAGACGGTTACTTTGTGAACCTAGGCATTGGGATTCCAACCTTGGTAGCCAATTATGTAAGAGAAGATATTTCGGTTGAATTTCAAAGTGAAAACGGTGTTTTAGGTATGGGTCCTTTTCCTTTTGAAGGTGAAGAAGATGCCGATTTAATCAATGCTGGCAAACAAACCATTACAACGCTTCCAGGAGCTAGTTTTTTTGACTCTGCAACGAGTTTTGGAATGATTCGCGGTCAACATGTAGACTTGACTATTCTCGGCGCTATGGAAGTAGCCGAAAACGGTGACATTGCCAATTGGAAAATTCCAGGGAAAATGGTTAAGGGAATGGGTGGTGCTATGGATTTAGTAGCATCGGCGGATAATATCATTGTGGCCATGATGCACGTGAACAAAGCCGGTGAAAGTAAAATCTTGAAAAAATGCACCTTACCATTAACTGGCGTGGGCTGTGTAAAAAAAGTCGTAACCGAATTGGCGGTTATGGAAATTACTCCTAAAGGATTTAAGCTTTTAGAAAGAGCTCCAGGTGTATCAGTAGAACATATTATCGCTTCTACAGAGGCCAACTTAATCATCGAAGGCGAAATTCCTGAAATGGCAATAGACTAGAATACACAAAAATCCCACATCAGTAACCTTACTTATGTGGGATTTTTATAAAATTCTTGATCTATACTATAAATTGAAATAGTCACAAACTTGTGCTAATAGATGAATCTGAGTTTTGGCTCGAACCAAATTATGCTCTTCATAAGTGGTAGCATAATACGAATCGTTATCTAAATAGTCTGATAGAAAACGGCAAGCTTGTTCAAAAAGTAGCAAGGGCAAACTAAGGTGAATTGCTTGAGCTTCATTTGCAGTCATAAAAGAAAGGGCTTCATTAGTATATCCTTTCATAAACGATTCGTATATTTTGATATCAAATTTTACTTGACTTAACTCTTTTTCTTCCTCACTAGCTGTATTGGTACCTGTCCTTAAAGCATCACCCACATCATGAAGAATACTCCCAGGCATAATTGTATCGTAATCAATAATACAAATAACATCACCTTTTTCATCAAAAAGCATATTGCCGATTTTGGTGTCATTATGCACAACGCGCAACGGAATTACTCCGTCTTGAATCGCTAAAGCTACCGTCGCTACTTTTGTATAATAATAGCTCAGTTGATTTATTTCTTCAAAAGCATTTTTTAAACGGTCTTTTGAAGCACTAACAAGCTTAATCTTAAAATCATTAAATCGCTTGGGGGTGTTATGAAAATCTGGAAGGGTATATTCAAGCTCAGTAATTGGAAAATCTAATAACGCTTTATGAAATTGGCCCAAATAAATTCCAGCTTTTTCAGCCATAACAGGCGATTCTATTTTTTCCTTAACTACCGATGGAACATAGACCGACATTTGCCAAATATCTTCGCCTTCTTGAGTATAAAACAATCCTTTGGAAGTAGCCTGATACGTAATCGTTGGAAAACCTATCTTTTGAAAATATTGGGTAATCTTTATTTTATTATTTAAGAGCGCATGAATGTTAGGAAAAACAGTTTGATTCATCTTTTGTAATATAAAATCACCCTTTGAAGTCAAAACTTTATAAGTACTATTGATTAACCCACTTTGTAGTACAACTACATCGTGAATAGTAACAGGACCTAAAAAATCGCTTACTATCTTTGCAATTACCTTCATACTTTTTCGCTATACACCCCTAAATCATGAAGCTTTTTTAATTGCTTCATTGCTTTTTGCTTATCCTCTTGATACGTAACTCCAATCCATTCTTCGTTGGTCGAAATCACCGATATTTGATAAACGCCAGCTTCAATCATAGCTGTAACCACCTTCGGCAGCTGGTACTCTATTGCTGAATTGTTTTGCCATTTCTGAATAAAGGCATCCAAATCTTCTTCTAAGAAATCAAAAATTGCAGGTGTAAACCCCCACATGTTCATCGAGACCAAAGTGTTTTCAGGCAATGATACACTTTCTCCTTTTGAATCAGGATAAAAGATACCTTCATCGGTTTTGCTGATTTTTTCTCTCTCGATAGAATCTTTCAAAAAACCATTTTCAACATGAACTTCTGCTCGATTTACGGTACCATTTTCGGATAAGGTTTTCAAGATAGGAAATACAATGGCACACGGATTTTCATTTTGGGATAAATGTTGATAGGCTAAAACAAAGGAGTTTTGACCGTAAAAATCATCCGCATTAATCAACAAAAAATTCCCTTGTATTGCTTTTTTAGCACACCACAAAGCATGAGCAGTCCCCCAAGGTTTGGCATTTTCGTATACTATATTATGTCTTTCAATTTTTCGATCTTGAATCACAAAAGAAACGGGCAATTGTTGTTGTACCAAATAGCGCTCACTGAGCACAGGAATCATTGGTTCTTGTACAATCAAAACCACGTTTCCAAAACCTGCTTTTAGTGCATCATGAATAGAATAATCCATGATAATTTGTCCCTGAGGCCCTAATCCGTCTAGCTGTTTAAGACCACCGTAACGAGAGCCTAAACCTGCTGCTAAAACTAATAGTGTTGGTTTCAAATAAAAATAGAGTTAATAAAAAAGACTGTCTTATGAAAGACAGTCTTAGTTAAATGATTATAAATTATAAATTTTCAAAAAAGTCATTCCCTTTATCATCTGTAATAATAAAAGCAGGGAAATCTTTGATGGTGATTTTGCGAACGGCTTCCATACCTAATTCCTCAAAATCCACTACCTCAACTGAGAGAATATTCTCTTTTGCCAAAATAGCTGCTGGTCCACCAATAGACCCCAAATAGAATCCTCCATAGGTTTTACAAGCGTTCCTTACGTCTTTGGTTCGGTTACCTTTGGCGAGCATAATCATGCTTCCCCCATTTTTTTGAAACTCTTCTACATACACATCCATACGACCTGCAGTGGTTGGTCCAAAACTTCCTGAAGGCATTCCTTCTGGTGTTTTGGCTGGTCCGGCATAATAGATAGGATGATTTTTAAAGTATTCCGGCATAGGTTTCCCGGCATCTAACAACTCTTTGATTTTCGCATGTGCAATATCGCGAGCTACAATCAAGGTACCGTTTAGTTTTAATCGTGTTTTGATAGGATATTTAGACAACTCCGCCAAAATTTCTGGCATGGGTCGGTTCAAATCAATTTCGACAGCCGCTTCCAAATGAGGAGGTGTTTCTGGCAATAATCGTTTTGGATTCACTTCCAATTGTTCAACAAAAATACCGTCTTTGGTAATTTTCCCTTTGATATTTCTATCCGCCGAACAAGAAACTCCTAACCCTACTGGACAAGAAGCAGCGTGACGCGGCAAACGAATGACACGAACATCGTGTGTGAAATATTTACCTCCAAATTGTGCTCCAATCTGACTTTCTTGACAAATGGTTTGTACTCGTTTCTCCCACTCCAAATCACGGAAAGCTTGACCAGCCATATTTCCAGAAGTAGGCAAATGATCATAATAACCTGCGGAAGCTTTTTTAACAGCTGCCAAGTTAGCTTCGGCAGAAGTTCCTCCAATCACCAAAGCCAAGTGGTAAGGTGGACAAGCAGATGTCCCCAAATCCATGATCTTAGCACGAATAAAAGCATCTAAAGATTTCTCATTCAATAATGATTTCGTTTGTTGGTATAAATACGTTTTATTCGCTGAGCCTCCTCCTTTAGCTAAAAATAGAAATTCATATGATGCTCCTTTTTTGGCATAAATATCAATTTGAGCCGGAAGGTTCGATCCCGAATTTTTCTCTTCAAACATGCTAATAGGCACAATTTGAGAATAACGAAGGTTTTTTTCTTGATAGGTATTAAAAATTCCTTTTGACAAATACTCTGCATCATCAACGCCAGTGTATACATTCTCTCCTTTTTTGGCCATCACAATCGCTGTCCCCGTATCTTGACAAGAAGGCAATTCGCCATCGATAGCTACTACGGCATTTTGCAATAAATTATACGCTACAAAACGATCATTATCGGTCGCTTCTGGGTCATCCAAAATGGCTCTTAATTTTTCTAAATGCGAAGTACGTAGCATAAAAGAAACGTCTCTCATAGCTTCTTGAGCCAATAATTCTAACCCTTTCGGGTCTACGTTTAAAATCTCACGTTCACCTAACTGTTCAACTTTTACAAAATCGGAAGTAATTTTTCGGTATTGTGTTTCGTCTTTTAAAATAGGATAAGGATCCTGGTATATAAAGTCCATATTGTATTGTTTTTTTATGAAAGGTAAAGATAAGAATTGTTGAAAGAATGAAAATCCATTTCTCAAAACTTATCCTTTAGAATTGGTATAAATTAGCTCCAAAACATACACATAACAAAGACTTATTCGTTTTTGTGGTATTCGTCAAACGTCATTTCCTTTTTAAAATAAGTCAAATTCTTAGTCGTAATCAGTTGCTTTCTCCACTGATTATTTTTAAGTCTAAAAACAGTTGAATCACTATACGATAAAACGCCTTTTTCCTCTTCTTCTGTAGAATTATCAGACGGTTCAAAAGATACAGTTTTACAATAAAAGAATTGAGGTTCTACTTTATGCTCTGGATTGTGAATTTCAACCCAACTCCCCCAACCACTATCAAAAACAGATTCCCATTGGTGCACTAATTGTAGTTTTTCTTTTTTTATAAAAAACAAAAAGTTTTGCTGAGCATAGCCACATGCGGGATATCCAAGATGAATTGTGAAAAAGGGAGATTGTTTACTAGTTGCATCGCTCAATCCCAAAGACCCACTCCATTCAGAACCATTAGTATAATTGGGAATTATGATTCTTGAAGAAGCAATATTTTTTTTATCTATGTAAAAATCAAGACGATAACTCATCGTAAGCAGACTATCCTTATCCATTTTTTTATGCAATAAATGCGCAAGGACAAAAAAGTTAGGATTCAATTCTCCTGAATCATATACAAAAACGGTATCCGTCTTTAGTAGCTTTTCCGTTGTTCTTCCTGCAATTAATTTTGTTTTTTCTTGAATTGAAGTTTCGGGTTTACTTATTACTTTCTGTTTTTGACAACTGATAAAAAAAGCAAATAAAAAGAACAATAGAATTCTCATAATAGAATAGATTTAGGGGAAAATTGGCTATTAATTCTTTATACTAAAAAAACCAGCTAGCCACGAAAATAGCCGTAATTACACAAATCACATCTACCAACAACATCGTTCCTAAAGCATAACGGGTATTTTTGATATTTACCGAACCAAAATAAACAGCAATCACATAAAAAGTACTTTCGGCGCTGCATTGAAAAATACTGCTCAGTCTTCCAGTCATCGAATCGGCTCCAAACGTATTCATGGAATCAATCAAAAAGCCGCGTGATCCTGCGGAGCTAAACGGTCTAAGCAAAGCTACTGGCAACGCATCGGTGATTTGTTTGTTAACTCCCATATTAGAAAAGGCAAAAGCTACCCAATTGCTCACAATTTCGAATAAACCACTATTTCTGAACAAAGAGATAGCGACTAACATTCCCAAAACATAAGGAAAAATGGTTACTCCTGTTTTCACTCCATTATTGGCTCCCGTTACAAACGCTTCATAAACGGTGGTGCCTGCCTCTGTAAATTTCTTTTCTTTTACAAAAGATAGAATCAGCGTAAAAGCAATAATTGCCACCAATATCAAAGCCGAAAGATTAGAAGTAAAATAATTTTTACCTATTAAATCCAAGTGATTCACGTACATCAATAAACCTACAATAGCGGCGATTAAAACCATTAATCCTAACACTAAGGAAGCACTTTTAAAATTGATTTTTTGTTTTAAACCTACAATTAAGAAAGCCGCAATGGTTCCGATAAAAGAAGTAATAATACAAGGCAACATTACATCGGCTGGATTGCTAGCGCCTGCTGCTGCACGATATCCAATGATAGAAGTAGCAATCAAAGTAAGTCCCGATGCGTGCAAACACATGAACATGATCTGCGCATCACTGGCTTTATCTTTTTCGGGGTTGATGGTTTGCAAACTCTCCATCGCTTTTAATCCAAAAGGCGTGGCTGCTGAATCTAACCCTAAGAAATTTGCAGCAAAATTCAAGGTCATATAGGAAATCGAAGGATGATTTTTAGGAATGCTTGGAAATACTTTTACGAACACTGGGCTCAATACTTTGGCTAGTTTTTCAGAAGCGCCTGAAATGATTAATAATTCCATTAATCCACAGAAAAACGCCAAGTACGCCATCAATGGCAAGATCAAATCGAGCAAGGTACTTTTACATGTTGGCAAGAGCCCATCAGATTTTTGAACGCCACTAAATACTTTGACTACTTTGTTTTTATACACATAAGTAGTGTCGGCGTTTAGCGTATCTCGGTTGATGACCATCGTTTGATCGGGTGCCTTTTTAAGACTGTCTTTGATAAAAACAGGCATTTGTTCAAGATAGTGTTCCGATAGTAAAATAGGATCGTCTTTTTTGCCATTCAAAACATGATCGATAGTATAACTATTGCCCGAAAACAAACTCACTACTACAAAAAGGATGGAAGAAATAAATATAACCAACCAAAATCTACTCAATACCATTTTTTTTATATTTAAATTTCAAAAATCAAATTCAAAAGTCAAATTCAAAAATTTGACCTTTGATTTACTTACTATTTTTTATTAATTATTATTTTAGATACAATTGCTATTAATTCTTCAACTTCAATTAAAAGAAGAGTTCTAAAATCTTGACAACCCTCATTTATATAATTTAATATTTTTAAAGAATTCCGAGATTCTTTTAGCTCTTTTACAACTAATGCAAGCTTAAAGATTAAATCTTTATCGGATGCTGCTCCTTGCGATTCGCCAAAGTTTAAAGCTGAACTCCCGGATGAACGGATAAGTTGATTCTTGTAATATTCGTTTTCATAGCTTTTTTCCAATTTTCGTGTAAAGAAAATACATTCTCCCGCAAAACGAATTAATCTGTCTTCTAAATTAAAAATTTTCTCTTTAAAAGGATTTGTTTCAAGCATTATAAATTGACTTTAAATTTGATTTTGACCTTTGATTTTGATTTTGATTTTTGAATTTGACTTTTGATTTTTGATTTTGAAATTGTTTACACGTGAATAATCTCTTCGTCAATCAATAGATCTTCTCTGCGAAGGCGAAGGAAAATCTGCGCCACGGCAATAGTGTCTTTTTCGCAATAGGTTACGATGCGATCGATGTCTTTCTCTACATAAAAAACATGTCCGACTTGACTGCCGTCGATATCGCCTTTGGAGGAAGGAATGCCAAGTACTTTACACATTAATTTTAAGGAAGTAAAATGCTTGTAATCGCCAAATTTCCATAATTCTAAGGTGTCCAAATGCGGAATCTCCCAAGGTTTTTTGCCAAATAAATTGA
The DNA here is from genome assembly GCF_057922445.1 of Flavobacterium sp. UM26. Taxonomy (NCBI): domain Bacteria; kingdom Pseudomonadati; phylum Bacteroidota; class Flavobacteriia; order Flavobacteriales; family Flavobacteriaceae; genus Flavobacterium; species Flavobacterium myriophylli. The sequence goes on from NZ_JBVHCY010000005.1 coordinate 55,477, forward strand.
GTTTGTCAGGAATAGGCATTTGGTTGATGATCAATCTTCTTGCTAAAAACGGAATATCAAATTCTTTGGCGTTATGACCACACAAAACATGTTGCGGCTGATTAAAATGATTGTTGATGAGATTACTAAAATCCTTCAATAGCTGTTTTTCTTCTCCAAAAAAAGAGGTCACTCTAAAATTACGAATGTCCCCTTTGATGATAAAATAACCTACCGAAATGCATACAATTTTTCCAAATTCAGCCCAAATTCCAGCGCGATCATAAAATTCTTCAGGTGTAAAATCGTCTTTGCGTTGGTATACTGTTTTTTGGTCCCAAAGCGCTTTCATTTCGTCATCCAAGGTATTGAAGTTTTCTACTTCGGGAACGGTTTCTATGTCTAGAAAAAGAATGTTATTGAGGTTTATTTTTTCGATCATGAATTAAATTTTAAACACGAATTGCACGAATTTTCACTAACTATTGAAGTCATAAATTTAGGTAATTTTGTAATCTGATTCGTCAAGTATTGTAAATATTAGTTTCGCTTTTCTTAAAACAAACTTTGTTGCGCCGTTGGATTTTCGTGTTCGAGCAGCCATTTTTTGCGCCACAATCCACCAGCATAGCCCGTTAGTGAGCCATCGGTGCCAATGACTCTGTGACAGGGCACGACTATCCATAGCGGATTTTTTCCGTTGGCCGAAGCTACTGCTCGTATGGCTTTGACATCGCCTAGTTTTTTGGACAAATCCATATAACTACAGGTTTTTCCGTACGGAATTTCGAGTAGGGCTTGCCACACTTTCTGTTGGAATTCGGTGCCTTTGGGGTTAAGTTTGAAATCAAAATGGATTCGATTGCCTTGAAAATAGTCATTAAGTTGGGTAACGGCGTTTTGCAAGACTGATGGTATTTCAGAGGAAGCTATACCTTCATCTGAAACAGAAATTACCGAGATTCCGTTTTCATCGCCAATAACGGTCGTAATTCCCAAAGGTGTTTGAATGTAGACTGTTTCCATAAATGCAAATTGAATTGTAAAGTTAAACTAAAAACTTCCTGCTATAATTACACAACGCAAAACGTTCATTTCTTTTTCAAAAACTCAATAGCAGTTGTAGCTATATCGGAATGATGTCCCTTTGGTGTTGCCAATAAAATGTCGGTAAAAAGCTTAACCGCTTTAATCTCGATATATCCTATTTCTGGGTAATTATGACTTTTTAAAATAGTTGTTGGAACAATAGAAACGCCTAATCCATTTTTGACTAACTGAATAATTGATGAAATGTTGTTAGACTCATGTATTACTTTAGGCGTAAAACCAAAAAAAGCACAAATTTCCAGTAAATTATCATAATACTGTGGTGAATATTCTTTATTGAAAAATACAAAAGTAGTTTCGCTCAGTGTTTCTATCTGCTGTTCGTATTGTATTGGATACCGTTTTTTATTGAACACTAAAGAAAAGCTGTCTTTGAACCATAATTCTGTTTCAATTTTTGGCGAATGCAACGGTGCTCGAACAATTCCTAAATCAATTTTAAATTCTTCTAAAGCTTTGATTTGCTTAACTGTTGGCACTTCGTACAATCTAAAATTCACATACGGAAACTGTTCTGATAAATATTGAACCAAATCTGAAATGTCACCCGAAAAAGTAGAACTCACATAAGCAATGTGGAATTCCCCGCTTTGATTTTCGCTTATTTTTTTTGCTTTAATATTGACTCTTTCAATGCTTTTCAATATTTCGCGCATTTCTTTTTCATAGAATTTCCCTGCTTCGGTGAGAATTACCCGTTTGTTATTGCGTTCGAAAAGCTGGGCACCAATTTCAGTCTCCAATTCTTTGATTTGCCTACTTAATGGCGGCTGAGATATGAATAGTTTTTCGGCAGCGCGAACAAAACTTAGTTCTTCAGCTACTTTCAAAAAGTATTTTATATGTCGCAATTCCATGTATACCTAATAAGTATTATTTTATGACAAAATAAGTATTTTTAAGTCATAAATGAAAATTATAGGTTTGTAAAGCAAAATGAAACTATATCTCCAAATTTGGAAGGCTCCTGAGACGAAAGATTTACACTCTTTATTCTGAAGAAATAAAATTTAATTTTTTAGATAATGCTATCTAGAATTAAGCGAAATGGAAATCGGACTTAGCGAAAAACAATTCTATAACGAAAAAGGTTTCATAATACGATTTGCGGGAAGAAAAACTAAAATAAATGTTATGAAAAAATCAACAGTAAACGAAATCAAGGAACGTTTTGAAAATGATGTCGAACGTTTTGCAAACTTAGAAACAGGTCAGGTAGCAACAATGGATGCGCAAATTTCGTTAGAGCTTTTAACATCGGCTGCAAAAATTATACAACCAAATGCTGTCAATGTCTTGGATATAGGATGCGGAGCAGGAAATTATACTTTGAAGATGCTTACCAAAGTGCCCAACTTAAATGCTGTTTTGATTGATTTGAGCCAGAACATGTTAGAAAAAGCTCAAGAACGTGTTTCCGAGGCAACAACAGGGAAAGTACAAACGATTCAAGGTGATATACGTGATATTGAATTGCCGAAAAATCATTTTGATATCATCTTGGCTGGTGCCGTCTTACACCATTTAAGAGAAGACTCCGAATGGGAATTTATTTTCCAAAAGTTGTATAATAGTTTAACACCTGGCGGTTGTTTGATGATTTCAGATTTATTGGTTCAAGATCACGAAGGAGTAAACCAATTGATTTGGGAAAGATATGGCAAGTATTTGGAACAGCACGGAGGCATAGAATACCAGCAGAAAGTATTTGATTATATCGAAAAGGAAGACTCTCCGCGCTCTATGACATATCAGTTGGATTTAATGAAAAAAGTTGGTTTTTCGAGCACAGAAATTTTACATAAAAATGCTTGTTTTGGAGCATTTGGAGGGATAAAGTAAATTAAACACAAAACCACCTCTGAAAAGGAGATGGTTTTGTGTTAATCTGAATCCTAGCCCTGATCGTAACGGCATCCTTTGCCGCCGGGGTTCGGCGGGAAAGATATAGTGTAGAGCAGGAAATAGCTCCTAATCCTTCGACTTAGATTAGGATTGTTCTTATTTCAAATTGGAATAGATGTAGGCTTCTAATCCTTTTAATTCTTCGTCGGACATGGCTTTGGTGATGGCGAAATTGGCCTTCATAATGTCGTATTGACTTGGGTCCATGATGGGTTTTGCTTCTTCTTTGAGGAAGGCAACTAGGTCTCCGTTCTTCTCTTTGTACGTTTTGGCAATGTCTTGCAAGCTTGGACCAATAAGTTTGGTGTCTACTTTATGACAGGCAATACAAGCTCCTTTCCCTTCAAAAAGTTCTTTGCCTAATGCCTCGGGCGTTGTAGCTGTTTCGGTTTTTGCTTCGGTAGCTGCATCAGTTGTTGTTGGAGTGCCAAAGGGCTCGGCGCTTTCTTTTTTGCAAGAACTTAGGGCTAAAGCTACTGCAATAATTACTAATTTTTTCATGTTTTATTGATTTAAAAGTATCGCAGCTTCTTTGGCAAAATACGTCGAGATTAAACTAGCTCCAGCTCGCTTGATACACATTAATTGTTCCATCATAATTTTGTCATGATCGAGCCAACCTCTCTCTGCTGCGGCTTTAATCATAGCATATTCGCCCGAAACATGGAAAACTGTAACGGGTACATTCACGGCATTTTTTACCTCACGCACGATATCCAAATAAGCGATTCCGGGTTTTACCATCACCATATCGGCGCCTTCTTCCACATCAGACAAGGCTTCTTTGATGGCTTCGATGCGATTGGCATAATCCATTTGGTAGGTCTTTTTGTCTTTGGGCACTTCGATTTCGGCTTCTCTTGGAGCACTGTCTAGCGCATCTCGAAACGGACCATAAAATGCCGAAGCATACTTGGCCGAATAACTCATAATCCCCACGTGATGATAGCCTGCGGCATCCAATCCTTGACGCAAACGCAATACGCGTCCGTCCATCATATCGCTTGGTGCAACAAAATCGGCACCTGCCTCCGCGTGTGAAACAGCCATTTTTACCAAAGCGTCGTTGGTCGTGTCATTTTCTACATCGCCATTGGCAATGATTCCGTCGTGACCATAAATAGAATAAGGGTCTAAAGCCACATCGGGCATCACTATCATTTCTGGACAAGCCGCTTTGATGGCACGAATGGCTTGTTGCATTAATCCGTTGGGATTCCAAGCTTCTTTACCAGTATTGTCTTTTAGCGTTTCGCTAACTTTTACATAAATATTGACCGCACGAATGCCTAATGCATAAATTTCTTTGACCTCTGCAACTGTTAAATCAATCGAACGTCGGTAGATTCCTGGCATAGAAGGAATTTCGACTTTTACATTTTCGCCCTCTGCTATAAACATGGGAAACATAAAATCGGTAGGACTTAAAGTGGTTTCTCTAACTAAGCTTCGGATGGATTCGTTCACTCTTAAGCGACGGTTTCTGTGTAGTGGAAACATGTAGGTGTATTTTATATTTGATACCAATTCAACCTTATGAATCGGAACCGTAAAAATAAGGAAAATAGGCGAAAAGAAAGAATCCTAAGACACTATAAATAGCGCTTTTTTTACCTTTCAGGGCGTGAATTTGTCCAATTTATTTTAATAAAACACACCATAGCTCTATTTATTTCGTCTAAATTTGCGAAATGAAGAAAATTCTTGTTTTATGTTGCTGTTGGCTCTTAACTAGTTGTTTTGAAATTACAGAAAAAATAAAACACCACGACAATCAAAGTGGTGACTATACGCTTATTGTAGATTTTTCTAAATCTTGGTTCAAAACCAAATCGGCTATGTGGTTGGAAGAAGTCGATGGTGTCAAAATTCCAAATGAAGAAGAGATTACCCAAAAATTACTCGACTTTAAACGAACCGCTTCAAAAATTGAAGGTATTGCTAACCTAAGCACGAAAACTGACTTTGAACACTATATTTTTACCATTCAATTCACTTACCAAAATCTCAAAGCCTTGAATGCAGTGGTGAATGTGATTAATAAACAAAAAAACCAAGTACATTTCAACAGCAATGGCAAAACCTTCGAGCGAATAGCTTCTTATCCTGTTCCTGAAAAACTGGTAAAAGACCCCAAAAAGAAGACCGACTTAGAACAAGCCAATATTATCGCCGTTTACACTTTTGACAAAGACATAGCAGGCGCAACAAACGGTAATAGTAAAATTGCCAAAAACAAAAAAACCATTTTCTTGAAACAAAGCATGTACAACGTACTCAAGAAATCTTCATTAATGAACAATACTATTCAACTCAATCCCTAAATCTAAAATTCACCCATGAAATCGTTATTGACCTATCTCTTTTTATTGATAAGCTACATTGGCCTTTGTCAACAACCTTCCAAAAATTATGACTATTTTGTACAATACAACGGTGCACAATTCACCAAAAAAGTCAAAATAGAGCAACTAACCAATCATCCACTATTGAATAAGTTGCAAAAAGAAAATACTGACTTTGATACGAATGAGTTTACCGCTCTTTTTGATTTAGAAAAAAACGCAAGTATTGTGGGTAATTTTACCGACAGTATCGCCTATTATCAAGCCACAATTCCAATTAGAAATAAAGAAAAATTAAAAGCTTTTTTGACCAAAAGAAATGAAAAAAAAGCACTTTCTGATTCGATAACCAAATTCGAAATTCAAGACTTTGGCACCTATGCGATGCTAAACTCCAGTGACCAAAAGTTTACCATAGCTTGGAATGATAGCTATTTAGTGTTTTTTGAATTGACCAAAAAATATAGCGATATTGCTCCAAAGCGAGACGTAGTTGTAGATTCGGTTGCTGCACCAACAGTAACAGGTAAAACCTATGGCGACCCAGCCGAAACCTCTCCTGTGGAAGAAGTCCAAGAAGAAGTTGTGGTTGATGTTGCGCCTCCTGCTGATGCTCCAGTTGTTTACGAAACGAATGATGCTACAACAGAAGACACCTATTCCAACGACACTTATTACGCAGCCTACGAAACCCAAAGAATTGCTTTTGATAGCATTCAAAAAATAAAACAAATCAATTTTACAAAATCACTTTTCGAGAAAGGTTTTGTTGCCCCAACTTCATCCAAAATAAACCCAACCGCCGATATTTCGTCGTGGGTAAATTATGGCGGATTCCTAACCAATTTGAGTTCTTCCTTTTCTACTTTAACTCAGTTAGGTGCCTACGGTAAATATTTGCCTTTGCAAAAAGGAATTGACACGTTTATCAAAGGGATGAATTTTGATTTTTATTTTGACAATGACAACGCTCGTATAGAAGAAACCATCGAATACTCAAAGCCAATTGCGGATATGATGGGGAAAATAAACGACCGAAAAATAAATAAAAAAATCTTTGCTTACTTCCCTGAACAAGAACCTTTAGGCTATTTTTCGTATCATTTTAATTCAAGAGCTTTGCTAGAAAATATGCCCCATATGATTGGTGAAATTTTTTCGAACACAGTCTTTATGAACGAAGATTTTAGTTTTGTAACCGATTTGATTACCACCTTAGTCGATGAAAAAGCAACCGCCACCTTATTTGATGGTGATATTAGTTTGTTTCTACACGAAGTGAAATCGAAGGAAGTAAAAACCAAAACTTTTGAATACGACGAAAACTACGAATCCGTTGAAGTTGAAAAAATGGTAACCAAAACGATTCCTGAGTTTACAATGATTTTTACCGCTACCCATGCTACATTTTATGATAAATTGATTGATTTGGGAGTTCGCAAAAAAATGTTGTTGTCTAAAAACGGTTTTTATGAAATAGTTGGCACAAGCGAATTTGGTACCGTTTATATCGTAAAAAATCAAGATGTGCTTGTGGTAACCAACCTTTTGGAACAAACCCAAACCAACGAGGGGGATTTTAAAAATGGCATTCAAAAAAGTCTAAAGCAAAACACCATTTCGGCAGCATTTGATATTCAGAAAATGGCAGACACTTATTTGAAGACCGAAAAAAATAACACAAAAGATAAAAAGTACTTGAACGCTTTTGCTTCAAAATTCAAAACCATTAGCATGCAATCTCCTAAAAAAGTAACGGATAATAAATTAAAAGTTGACCTTCGATTGAATACGGTAAAAGGAGACAAAAACATCATGCTCCAAACACTAGACTTGATTGATGAAATCAGTCAGAAATAACAAAAAAGAAGGCGATTTCTACATTTGAAATCGCCTTCTTTTTTATAAACCAATAGCCTTAATACCTTGGTCATATAGTTCTTTAACCTTTATTGGTGGGTCAAATCGATAGCCAGCGGTCACTCTAAAAGTGGCAATGTTTTCATTAAATCGAACAGGATTGTTGTTATCCTGAACAAAATTTGAATAATTTAAGTTTACAAAAGTAAAAAAGGAATCTGAGTTATAGCCTAATTTTAGGTTAATAGTAGACTCAATAATTCCTGAAAAATCACCATCAATTGTATTAAAACCCGAACCAATAGCAATCCCCGAAGAGACTAGAACACGATTGCTGATGACCCAATTGTAGTAATAAGAAGGCGCCAAAGTTACCAGCCAAATTCTACTTTTATTATCTTCAATCCCATCATTCAAATTAAGATAGGTATTATAAATTGACAAGGTTGGGATAAAACTACCCGAACTTTTGGTTTGCCATTGGTTTTGATTGGCAATGGTTTTGAATGAAAATTTAGGGTTAAAAATATACGATGTCGTTCCTCCTATCTTAATGGAACGCATTCTAGGGAAAGAAGCACTAAAAGTTTCATCTACTGCATAAAACCCTTTTTGATTGGAATACAATAAAGTCTGCATCCATTGTTTGATGATGAAACGCGTTCCAAAATTGACCAAACGAGAATTGGAATTATCCTTATTTACATCAAAAAAAAGTGGTGAAACACCGTAACTAATATCGAGAAGTTTATAACTCAAACTAAATCCGATTTGTTCTCTCCTATTGGGAATCAAATCCAAATAGGTAGTCTTTCCATTGGCTGTAGAAGTAAATTGAAAATTATTTGATGTATTAAAAAAATAAATACTTCCAATTACTTTTTCGTCATAGGATTTAAAATAGTCTTTTTGCGTTGAGGATTCTTGTGCCTTGCAACACAAAAGTCCAACCAACCAAAAAAATACTATTTTTTTTAAACCCATTCTTTTGGCTGCATTAAAGTGGTAATTAATTTTTCTTCTTCGCTACCCGAGACTGGATGATGGTCGTACACCCATTGCACGTGCGGTGGCAAAGACATCAAAATACTCTCAATTCTTCCGTTGGTTTTCAAGCCAAACAAAGTGCCTTTGTCGTGTACCAAATTGAATTCAACATAGCGTCCACGTCTAATTTCCTGCCAAGTACGTTGTTCTTGATTATAGGGCAAATTTTTTCTTCTTTCCACAATGGGAACGTAAGCTTGAAGAAAACTATTGCCTACTTCAGTTACGAAATTATACCAATCTTCCATACTCATCGTTTCAGAAGCTTTGCAGTAATCAAAGAATAATCCACCTATTCCTCGCGCCTCGTTACGATGTGCATTCCAAAAATAAGCATCGCACTGTTTTTTATATTTGGGATAAAACTCAGGATTGTGCTTGTCGCAAGCGGTTTTACAAGTTTGATGAAAATGAACAGCATCTTCTTCAAAAAGATAATATGGCGTTAAATCCTGTCCTCCTCCAAACCAAGAATTGATAACATTTCCGTTGTCATCATACATTTCAAAATAACGCCAATTGGCGTGTACCGTTGGCACCATTGGATTTTTAGGATGCAATACCAAACTCAAACCGCAGGCAAAAAAATCGGCTTCACCAACGTTGAACAATTTTTGCATACTGTCTGGTAGTTTGCCGTGTACTGCCGAAATATTGACGCCGCCTTTTTCGAAAACAGCACCGTTCTCGATTACGCGTGTACTGCCGCCTCCCCCTTCTGGACGGTCCCAAAGGTCTTCTTTGAATTTGGCCTGACCATCAACCGCTTCTAATCCAGCTACGATTTGGTCTTGAAGGTTTTGGATGTAAGTATAAAATTTGTTTTTCATTGTTTGAATACTTTTTTATAAGCATAAATAATAGTCATAATACCAGCGAAAAGACAAAAATATCCAATTTTTTTCTGCTTGCTATCTTCATCCTTTATACTAACTAATTCTACTTTGCTTTTTTCTAATTGAATAATTTTAAATCGATTATTTCCATAATCTTCAGTAAAGAAAAGCGTAACAGTATCATGTTTTTTCAACGCTCCAAGCAAATCGACATAATTCTGATTTGCTTTATAGTATATAAAATTAGAACTATCTCTTGCCAACTTAATAGCTAATGCATTAAGATTAGACCTTGCCCCTTGTATTTCTCTAATATAAACAGAATCTATTGTGTTCGTAGTAACAAAATAGTTTGGTTTTCTATTTTCTATTACTATTTGAAAATAAAAGACTCCAAAGAAAAAGATTCCTAGTATTAATAATGCGAGAAATTCTATCCCCTTTTTTACACTTACCATTTTTAAAATAAATCATTCATTTTCTTTGCTATCCCAAACGAAAATACCTTACTTTCTTTTTGGATAAAACGATAAACAGCAAGTGCTTTTTCTGAAAAAGAAAAGGGACTTGCTGGAGAAAAAGCCATTAAAAAATCGGCAAAGGATTCCATTTGGTTCCAATCGAAATGAAGGCGTTGCAAATGAAGAATCAAATCCTCTGGTGTAAAATCATTCAGACTTTCCAAATCCATTGCGAAGTCTTTTAACTCCACTTCGAGTGCCTCTTTTATGTCTAAATTCCAATCCAAAGGTGGCAATACTAAAGAATGCAACTGCTTTAGACAATGGTCTATTCGGGTACTTTCTTTATCTCGCAATCCTTTGCTTAGCATTTTAATTATTTTGTGTTATCCTGCAAGGTCTTTTTCTAGACCTTGTAGGTATTCCTTTTTAGCTGAACTCCCAAACATACCTACAAGGTTAAAAAAACCTTGCAGGAAAAGATATGACCTAACTATTTCTTTCTATATTCCTTTACCGCATCAACAAAAGCCTTGGCGTGATCTACTGGGATGTTTGGTAAAATTCCGTGTCCTAAATTAGCGACGTATTTATCGGAACCAAATTCGTCAATCATTTCGTGTACCATTTTTTTGATGGTTGGAATTGGTGACAATAATCTGGATGGGTCGAAATTCCCTTGTAAAGTAATGTTTCCACCAGATAAATAACGAGCATTTCTAGGCGTGCATGTCCAATCTACACCAAGTGCAGAAGCCTTGCTTTTTCCCATTTCGTTCAAAGCAAACCAACATCCTTTTCCAAACACGATTACTGGCGTTACCTCAGCCAAAGCCTCAACGATTTGGTTGATGTATTTCCAAGAGAATTCTTGGTAATCTACTGGTGACAACATTCCACCCCAAGAATCAAAAATTTGAACGGCGTTTACTCCCGCTTTTACTTTTTCTTTCAAGTACAAAATAGTCGTGTCGGTGATTTTTTGCAATAAGGTATGCGCCGCTACTGGGTTTGAGAAGCAAAAACCTTTGGCCGTATCAAAGCTTTTAGAACCTTTTCCTTCTACTGCATAGCAGAAAATTGTCCAAGGTGAACCTGCAAAACCAATTAAAGGCACCTCATCATTTAGCATTTCTTTGGTCAATTTCACCGCATCCATAACGTAACCTAAGGTTTCTTCGATATTGGGAACAATCACTTGATTGACTTGCTCCATAGTACGAATAGGATTTGGAATTATAGGCCCTAAATTGTCTTTTAATTCTACGTGAATTCCCATAGCACGAGGCACTACCAAAATATCCGAAAACAAAATCGCTGCATCTGGCCCTACGATACGAATAGGTTGTACGGTAATTTCAGCAGCTAATTCTGGCGTTTCGCAACGGGTGAAGAAATCGTATTTGTCACGCAAAGCACGAAATTCTGGTAAATATCTTCCGGCTTGACGCATCATCCAAACTGGTGGACGTTCTACTGTTTCTCCTCGTAATGCTTTTAAAAATAGGTCGTTCTTTAACATAGTAATCAGTGTTCAGTATTTTAGTGTTCAGTCTGAACACCTTAAATTATTATTTTTTTTGTTCTTTTAGGTATATTCTTGTAGCACTTCTTCGATTACATCTTCTATAGAAGGTTGAGAGGCTACGATAATGTTCTTGATTTTATTTTTTTCTAAAGCCTCGGCGGTGGTTTCGCCTATGCAAAAGCAAATTTCGTTTTTTATTTTGTTTGCTGCTAAATAACTTTCGACCGCAGATGGACTAAAAAATAAAATGCCTTCTACTTTTTCCTGAATCGGTTTGGGAGACAAAGTGGTCGTGTAAACCTGAATTTCGTTGAAAACAATACCCGCGCTTTGCAAGGCCTCGGGCAAAGTATTTCTGCGAAGGTTTCCGCTAAAAAAAGTGTAGCTCGCCTTGCCATAAATTAACGCAATAATCTCGGCCAAATCTTCGGCATATCCGGTGTAAGCAACTACTTCATAACCTGCTTCGGTGAGCATTATTTTGGTTTTTAATCCAACACAAAAAACTTTGTTTTGTTTAAATTCTGCTGCTTTGGGATGTTTCAAGAAATTTTTCACGGCATTTTGACTGGTGAAAATCAAATGCTCGTTTACCGAATCTAAAGAAAAATCCGTGGCGGTGGTTTGAATAAAATTGGTTTCGATTACTTCAAAATGAGCGTCCAGCAAAGCTTGCTTTTGATTAGGCAAAAGTGTTTTGGTAGATAATATTCGGATGGATTGACTCATTTTTATGTTTGTTTTCTGAAAAAGCCTTTTGTTATTCTCTTAGCCCCGATGGGAGGGAATATCCTTTTTTGTGCCGATTTTTTTCGGGACAAAAAAGATAGGAAGGACAGCGGGAACCCATATTGGCAAAAAAGCCTTTTGTTTCGCTCCTTACTTTTTCAAGGTTTCTTTTATCGTTTTCATCAACTCGGTGCCGCCATTGTTGAGGATTTCTTCGGCTGAATGGTAGCCTAGATTTTTCCACTCTTCGATGGGTACAACTTTGTTGATGGCTATTTTTTGTTGGCCGTCGATAGAAAAAAGAACGCCTTCGAAATGAATGGTGTCTTCGTCTTCGTTATAGGTTGCCAAGGCTCCGATGGGCGCGGTACAACCTCCTTCGAGACGGCGTAAAAATTGACGCTCGATGTGGGTACACACCTCGGTTTCGATATCGTTCAATTCGGATACGGCTTCGCGACAAAACTCGTCCTCGGCCATGGCAACCACTACCATTGCTCCTTGCGCAGGTGCGGGAATCATCCAATCCAAATTGATAAAATCCGTTGGTTTTAAATTGATGCGTTCTAATCCTGCGGCGGCAAAAACGGCTCCACTCCAGTCACTGTCTTGCAATTTTTGCATACGAGTATTGACATTGCCTCGCAAATCGACCACTTTATGATTAGGATATTTGTTGAGCCATTGGGCTTGGCGACGCAAACTTCCGGTGGCGATGGTACCGCTACCTTCTAGAAAATCTAGATTGCCTTTGTGTACCAGAATATCTAAGGTGTTTGCACGCTCTAAAACGGCAGCTTGCACAATGCCTTGTGGCAATGCGGTGGGCACATCTTTCATAGAATGTACCGCAATATCGACTTGACCGCTAATCATAGCGACATCAAGAGTTTTGGTGAAAATTCCGGTGATTCCTAATTCATATAGTGGTTTGTCCAAAATGATATCGCCTTCTGATTTCACTGCGATAATCTCTGTTTTGTACCCTAAGTCGTTTAGTTTTTTCTCGACCGTGTGGGCTTGCCAAAGCGCGAGTTCGCTATCGCGGGTTCCAATACGAATGGCCCTATTACTTCCCGAAGAGGGAATAGCAGAAGCGGAATTTGATTTCTTGTTCATTAATTTATACAGTTATTCGACAACTTATGTTATTCCTCCTTTGGGGGCTAGGGGGCAGGATTTATTTGAAAAACTTTTTCAATCCATTCAATGCTTTCATCGACCATAGTTTCTTCATCTTTGAGGTGATTGGCAAAATGAGTCGTGATTTTCTGAATGATACGGTTGCTGATGATTTCGGCTTGTTCTTCGTTGAAATCGGCTATTTTCTTGCTTTGAAAGTTCAATTCGGCCTCTTTGATGGCGTTGAGTTTTTCTTTCAAGGCATGAATAGTAGGAGCAAATTTTCTAGATTTGGTCCAAGCTAAAAATTCATTTTTAATGACTTCAATAATGGCTTCTGCAGCTGGAATGTGTAATTTTCGGTTTTCTAAGGTTTCATCGGTCATTTGAGACAAGTGATCCAAATGAATCAAAGTCACTCCTTCTATTTCCGTTACATTTTCATGAACGTTTTTTGGGATAGACAAATCTAAAATCAGCATGGGTTTTTTCAGATTCAAAATCGCTTTGTCCACCGTTGGATTTTGTGCGCCTGTTGCTACCACTACCACATCGGCTTTTTGTAATTCTAGGTGCAATTCGGAATGATCTTTTACAATCAAATTTAGTTTACCTGCTAATTTTTCGGCTTTGTCTTTGGTTCGATTAATTAGTGTAATATGTTCGTTTTTTGTATGTTTTACCAAATTCTCACACGTATTTCGGCCAATTTTTCCAGTACCAAAAAGTAGAATATTCTTGTTCCCGATATCTGGAACATTTTTGATAATATACTGAACCGAAGCAAAAGAAACTGATGTAGCTCCAGAACTTATTTCGGTTTCGGTTTTAATTTTTTTGCTAGCCTGTATCACAGAATTAATCAATCGCTCCATGAAAGCATTGGTTAAATTCATAGCTTTCGACTCGATAAAACCATTTTTAAGTTGGCTAATGATTTCGAAATCGCCTAAAATCTGACTATCTAATCCGGTTCCTACTCTAAAAATATGATTGATGGCGTCTTGATTTTTAAAAACGTAGGCAACTTTTTGAAATTCTTCGACGGTGCCTTGGCTGTTTTCACACAGCAATTTAATCAATTGAAATGGATGCTCAGCGTAACCATAAATTTCGGTACGGTTACACGTAGAAGTAACGATTAAAGCAGGAATTCCCTCGTTTTTTGCTTGTTGTAGCAAATTGGTTTTGGCCAATGCATCCAGACTAAATTTACCTCTGATCGCAGCATCGGCTTTTTTATAGCTTAATCCAACCGAGTAAAAATAGTGGTGCTTAGCACCTTGATTTTTTTCCATAAATACAGTTCCTGTAAAAGTGGAACAAAGCTAGAACTATCGCTCGTATAAAAACAACGCTAAAAGTTCTTTTTGTGTCGCTCAATGCTTTTTTGGATTTATTTCGTTATTTACAAGCAAAAACGTTTATTTTTGTAGCAAATATACGGCTTAAACAATGATTTATTTAGAGTCATTCTAAATAAATAGGATTCGTGAAAAACTTTTTTTTATTTAAAAAATGTCGCTATGAGTTCACAAGAAATTATAAAAATAGAAGAAGATTTCACTTTATTGCGTTTTCAAAATGATGGTGTAACCCCTTTTCAAACGCATCATGAGGTAAGCAATGGTTTGATTCAATTTCATTTTGGATTGAAAGGAAAAGCAAAATTTTTATTCAATCAAGGCAGTTATGCTCTAGAAATGAACGAAGAAAAGTCCTATTTGTTTTACAATCCTCAAAAAGAATTACCCCTCAATCTAGAATTAGCGCCCAACACTTGGGTGATTACCATTTTGATTTCGATTCAAAAATTTCATGGTTTGTTTTCTACCGAAGCCAGCCACATTCCTTTTTTGAGCAACGAAAACAAGGATAAAAAATATTATAAAGAAGGCGATATTAGTCCTTCTATGGCTATTGTGCTAACGCAGTTGTTTCATTACAATTTAAATCCTTCGATTAAAAATTTATATTATAAAGGTAAAGGTTATGAGTTATTGAGCTTATATTTCAACCGTTCCGAAGATCCCAATGCTGAGCAATGTCCTTTTTTGATTGATGAAGACAATGTGATGAAAATCAAAAAGGCGAAAGAAATCATCATTGCCAATATGGCCGAACCTCCCGGCTTACAAGAACTAGCCGATACGATTGGATTAAATTTAAAAAAACTAAAAATGGGGTTCAAGCAAATTTACGGCGATACCGTTTACGGCTTTTTATTCGATTACAAAATGGATTATGCCCGTCAATTATTAGATAGTGGTTCCTATAATGTAAACGAAGTAGGCTTGAAAATTGGCTACAGTACCGGGAGTCATTTCATAGCTGCTTTCAAAAAGAAATTTGGTACAACACCTAAGAAATACTTGATGTCTATTAACTCATCCATACTATAAACCATTAGTTTTAACTATCACATAGACATAAAAAAGAATAAGTCCTATAACTGATAAAAACAGTGTTTATCTATTTTTGAAACCAAAATCAATAAACGCAAGTTTTCATCCCAATAAATAAAACAAAAACATGAAAGGTGTATTATTAGTCAACCTAGGTTCCCCAGAAAGTCCAACTGCTAAGGATGTTAAACCATATCTAGACGAATTTTTAATGGATAAATATGTGATAGATGTCCCTTATCTATTGCGCGCTTTGTTGGTTCGTGGTATTATTTTACAAACCCGTCCCAAAAAATCGGCCGAAGCCTATGCTAGAATTTGGACTAGCGAAGGTTCTCCTTTGATTGTAATTTCGAAAAAAATGCATCAAAAAGTGAAACAATTGGTAGACATTCCAGTAGCTTTAGCGATGCGTTATGGAACGATGACCATTCAAAAAGGCTTGCAAGAACTCAAAGACCAAGGTGTAACTGAAGTAATGCTTTTGCCTTTGTATCCACAACACGCGATGGCTTCAACAACTACTATTGTGGTTTTAGCTGAAGAATTACGTCAAAAGTATTTTCCAGAAATGACCTTTACGAATGTTCCTGCATTCTACAACAAACCTGATTATATTCAGGCACTTTCTAATTCTATCAAAAAGCATTTGGAAGGATTTGATTACGATCATTTATTATTCTCTTATCACGGTATCCCAAAACGTCATATTCGCAAAACTGATGTGACGAATTCTCATTGTAAAATTGATGGTTCTTGTTGTAACACGCCTTCACCTGCACATGAGTTTTGCTACCGTCATCAATGTTATGAAACTACCAAGCAAGTAGTAAAATTATTAGGAATTCCAGAAGGCAAATACAGCCAAACTTTCCAATCGCGATTGGCTGGTGACAAATGGCTTACTCCTTATACCGATGTAGAAATCAATAAAATGCCCGAACAAGGCATTAAAAAATTAGCAGTGGTAACCCCAGCTTTTGTGGCTGACTGTTTAGAAACGCTAGAAGAAATCGCTATGGAAGCCAATGAGCAATTCCTTCATCATGGTGGAGAAGAATTTTTGGCAGTACCCTGTATGAATGATGAAGACGAATGGTGTAGTGTGGTAGCCAATTGGATTAAAGAATTCAAGAAAGTATAAATTTGTTAAAGGTTTGAAGTCGCTATAAAAACTTCAAACCTTTAACTTGAAATCAAAATAAATGGAACTCTACAACTACCTTAAATCCTTACACATCATTTTTGTAGTTACTTGGTTTGCGGGTCTTTTTTATATCGTTCGCTTGTTTGTCTACCAAATTGAAGCTGCCGACAAGCCCTCGCCAGAGAAAGAGATTTTGCAAAAACAATACAATCTGATGGCCTATCGTTTGTGGTACATCATCACTTGGCCATCTGCTGTTATTACGTTTTTTGTTGCTTTTTGGTTGTTACTTTTTACTGATTTAGGTAGAGGCTGGTTGCAAATGCCTTGGATGCATGTCAAACTAGGATTTGTTTTCTTGTTGTATTTGTATCATTTTAAATGCCATCAAATCTTTACGCAACTGCAACGCAATGAAGTAAAATATACCACCAATCAAATGCGCCTTTGGAATGAAGGAGCAACTCTTATTTTATTTGCTGTGGTGTTTTTGGTAGTACTCAAAAATGCTTTTAACTGGGTGTATGGTGTGATTGGTATTTTTTTATTTTCAATCATAATCATGTTGGGATTTCGTTTTTACAAAAAAATTAGAGAAACTAACCAATCTCCAAAATAGGAGCAGGCAACTATGAAATCATTGAACTTTCAAATTAAAAATCAAATTCCCCCATTGGGGGTTAGGGGGCTATTATGCTAAACAACTTCAACCTATCGATGCTTTCCTTACGCACTAGGATTTTCCTATCGATGATAGTTGTTATTGTAGTTTCAAGTATTTTGCTAGCCTCTATTTCAATTTTACAATTCAAGAGTGAAGCGAGAGATTACCATCAAGAACGATTAGAGCGAAAAGAGACAGCAATTAAAGAGCATATTAATTATGTCTTGTCAACCACCACATACCCATTGACACCTAAAAATTTAGAATTAATTTTTAAGGATAAAATTCACGAATTATCCCAAATTCACAATATTGAAATCAATATTTATAGCCTAGACGGTCATCTTTTAAAATCATCAAAAGAGTCCTTTTCTATCGATAAAATGGCTCCGCCTATTCCAAAATACATTCTGAAACTGGTTCGTTCCTCGATTGACAAACGTTTTGTAGACATCAAAACTGTCGACGGCGTTAAAAATCGTTCGTCGTATAGCCAAATCAAAGACGATAAATTCAAACCACTCGGCGTATTAAATTTGCCTTATGTAGAAGATGATAGTTTTTATGAAAAAGAACTACACAACTTCCTCATACGATTAGGACAAGTCTATTCTTTTATGCTGATTGTTGCTTTTGCTTTGGCTTATTTCTTGGCTACGTACATCACCAAATCGTTAAAAACAATCGCCGACAAAATGAGCGAAACGAATATTGAGCAGAAAAACGAAAAAATTGTTTTGGATGCCAATAGCCGTGAAATTAATTTATTGATTCGTTCTTACAACGAAATGGTCGATAAATTAGAGAAAAGTGCGCTTAAACTGGCGCAAAGCGAAAGAGAAGAAGCTTGGCGTGAAATGGCAAAACAAGTGGCGCATGAAATCAAAAATCCGTTAACACCCATGCGATTGACGGTACAAAGTTTCCAAAGAAAATTTGACCCAAACGCAGTAGATGTAAAACAAAAACTCAACGAATATTCCGAAACCTTAATTCAGCAAATTGATATCATGAGTGCCGTGGCTTCTGCTTTTTCGAACTTTGCCTCTATGCCAGCCCAACAAAACGAAACACTGAATGTAGTAGAAGTAGTCGAACTGGCTTTGGATATTTTCAATGAAGATTATATTGTTTTTGAAAGTCAATATCCGTCCATAATTTCGAGTATGGACCGCTCTCAACTCATTCGTGTAATCACCAATTTGGTCAAAAATGCCATACAAGCCATTCCAGAAAATCAGCAAGAAAAAGCTATCAAAGTGGTCGTAAAAAGAGAACACAACCAAGTCATTATTTTGGTTCAAGACAACGGAGTAGGAATTGCAGAGCAAACAGTGCCCAAAATATTCGAACCCAAATTTACTACCAAAACAAGCGGTATGGGACTCGGCCTAGGAATTATCAAAAACATCATAGAAAATTACAACGGAACAATTACCTTTGATACACAATTAGGAAAAGGCACTACTTTTAAAGTGACTTTGCCCATAATTCAATTCTAAAAAAAAATAGCGTTATGAACTACGAAAATATTTTAATCGAACTAGAAAACAATATTGCCATCCTTACCATCAATAGACCTTCAAAGTTAAATGCTTTGAATATTGACACCATAAATGACCTTCACAAAGCCATAAAAACATTGGGGAAAAACAAAGAAATTCAAGTGATACTAATTACAGGAAGTGGTGAAAAAGCTTTTGTTGCTGGCGCCGATATTTCTGAATTTGCTCATTTTACCATTGCCGAAGGTGCTCAACTCGCTAGTGAAGGGCAAGAAAAATTATTCGATTTAATCGAAAATCTAAAAACACCAGTCATTGCAGCTATCAATGGTTTTGCCTTGGGTGGTGGATTAGAATTGGCTATGTCTTGTCATTTCAGAATTGCTTCAGACAATGCCAAAATGGGACTTCCAGAAGTTTCCTTAGGCGTAATTCCAGGATATGGAGGAACACAACGTTTACCACAACTCATTGGAAAAGGTCGCGCTATGGAATTGATTATGACCGCCAGCATGATTGACGCAGAAACCGCCAAAAACTATGGCTTGGTAAATCATGTAGTACCTCAAGCAGAATTGTTGGATTTTACCAAAGGAATCGCTCAAAAAATCATGAAAAACTCCCCTTTTGCCATTGGTCGAGCTATAAAAGCCATCAACGCTAATTATAAGGACGGCAAAAATGGTTTCGAAACCGAGATCAAAAACTTTGGAAAATGTTTTGGAACAGCTGATTTTAAAGAAGGAACTACTGCTTTCCTAGAAAAAAGAAAAGCCAATTTTACAGGGAAGTAAATAAGTAAGCAGTGGTCAGGTTTTAGTAATCAGTTTGCTAAAACAAGGTCTTTTTGATATTCAAATATCATATTATTATATTTTTTGATATTTGAATATCAAATAATTATATTTTTAAATTTAAATAGAATAAACCTAAACCTATTGCCATGTCCTTCCAACCTGTATTTGCTGAATTTTGGCAAAAAGTAATCGAGAGTATCGAAGACCGTACTTTTGCTAAATTGACTTTGGCCAAAACCATTGGGGATACCGAGTTAAAAAATATTTATGCTCGCCCTATTATAACCGCTCAGAATACTTTAGAATTTTCAATAATTGCGCGCTATAAAACCGAAGAAATAGAAAGTTTCCATTCGTTAGAGGAAGCCTTTTTGGTATTGAGTCCGTATATGAATAATCCGTTTTTGACCGCCTTACTTTTTACTTCAGAAATGGATTTGACATTCAAATTGAACAAAAAAAGAGCAGGAAGTTTGACAGAAAGCGAGCCTACTTTTAAAAATGCTTCTGATGTTATGCTGGAATTAAAAGCTAGTGAAAATAAGTAATTTTAGTGCTATTTGATTTTACCATATTGCTGTACTATAGCCACTGAATACTAATAACGACCAAGTGAGCACTAGACTTCCCCTTCCCACTCGGCATAAAACTGAGCTAAGAAGTTTTCCATGTATTTATGCCTTTTCGTTGCTAACACTGCGCCTGTTTGGGTATTCATTTTATCAGCAAGCAACAATAATTTCTCATAAAAATGATTGATGGTTGGCGCTTGACTGTTCTTATATTCTTCCTTGGTCATGTGCAAATTAGGAGCAATCTCTGGGTCATACAGAGCTCTGTTTTTGAACCCTCCATAATTAAACGCTCTGGCAATTCCAATGGCACCAATCGCATCCAAACGATCTGCATCTTGCACAATATCCAATTCAATAGATGAAAAACTGCGCTTAGTTTTACCGCCTTTAAAAGAAATATTTTCAATGATTTGCACTACATGTGCAATCACTTCTTCGGCTACGTGTTGCGATTCCAGAAAATTTCTCGCCGTTCTTGGACCTATGGTCTCGTCTCCTCCATGAAATTTACTATCTGCAATATCATGTAGTAAAGCGCCTAACTGAACAACAAGTGTATCACAAGACTCTGACTTGGCTATGAGTAAAGCATTCTTATACACCCTCTCTATATGAAACCAATCATGTCCTCCCTCTGCATTGGCAAGTGTTTGTTTTACAAAAAGAATTGTATCGTGAATTAGTTTAGCGGTATTCATTTGGGGTGTTTTTTTTATAAAAAAACTGATTTTTAAAGGGAGTTCCTAAAAAAATCAGTTCTCTTTATGATCTTACTTTATATCTAAAATAGCTCAAAATTAAGGATTACAATCTTGCAGGCTCTACCCATTTAAAGATATACGACTCAGCTGGGATTACCAAACGTTCTGAAATTTTTGCCATTCTTGCTGGTAATTTCATTAAATAATCTCTTGCTTTTTCAGCTTCGTCAGTTAATCCTCCAATTTTATCGATTTCCCATTTATCGATTAATTTTTGCATAATCTCTACATAATCCGTAGCAGTATACACACCTATACGTTGAGCAGAATCAGAAAATTGCTCGAAAGCAGAACTTATCTTTTGTCCAGATTCTCTTAAAAAGTGAGCCGGCATCACTATTTTTTGTTTCATCATGTATTGAAAAGCCAACATCATTTCGCTAGGATCTACTTTAAAAATTTGATTTACAAATTCGCTATAGGCTAAATGATGACGCATTTCGTCACCTGCAATCATTTTACAAAGTTTAGACAATTTCTTGTCCCCAAAATTCTTAGCCAATTGCGACACACGATTGTGAGATACATAGGTAGCTAATTCTTGAAAACTAGTATACACAAAGTTCTTATACGGATCAGTTCCCGTGCCGATATCAAAACCGTCGTTAATCAAATGTTGCGTTGTAACCTCAACCTCACGCATATTTACACGCCCTGACAAATACAAATATTTGTTCAACAAATCTCCGTGGCGGTTTTCTTCACCTGTCCATTGGCGAATCCATTTAGACCAACCATTGCGCTCTTGGTTATCTACTCCTTCTACTTCCATCAACCAAGATTCATAGGTTGGCAAAGCTTCTTCTGTAATGGTATCTCCTACAAGAGCTACCCAGAAATCATAAGGCAAATCTTTAGCAATTTCTCTTAATTCTCTTACTTCTTCTAAGAAAGTATCGCTCTCAGAATTAGGCAAAAAATCAGAAGGTTGCCATATTTTTTCTACCGGAATTAGAAATTGATCCACAAAACTGTCGACGTTTTTTTCTAAAAACTGCATCACTTCTAATCGGATGTTTTTTATTGACATGGTATTTATTTATTAAAATTGAATTTTACTTACTACTGCGGCTTCTGTTTTCTGAATCAACTCTTCAAAAGCATAGTCTTTAACTGCCATAGGCTCATGAATGGTAAACGTTAAACGATTTCCTAGACCCATCGGAAAAGCACCATAACGCACCATCTTCCAGGAATTATTTATTGTGATAGGCACCACATAAGCAGAAGGTGCATATTTGCATAATATTTTTAATCCGCTTTGCGCAAACTCCTTTGGTTTTCCTGTTTTACTTCGGGTTCCTTCAGGGAAAATAACGGCTGAACGGGTGTTTTTTTCTATATATTCTGATAAGCCTTTGATGGTTGGTATGGCTTGTTTCGGGTCTTTTCTATCAATCAAAACTGAACCTCCGTGACGCAAATTATAGGACACACTCGGAATTCCGCTTCCCAATTCCTTTTTACTAACAAACTTGCAATGAAAACGACGCATGTACCATATAATTGCTATAATGTCATACATGCTTTGATGATTGGCTACCACTATTAGGGGAACGTTTTTAGGTACACTATCCAAATTCTCAAATCGGTACGTGGTGCCCAAAATATTGGTACATCTAACCAAAAAGAAGTTTAAATAATCGACACTTTTTTTATGGGCTTGGTATCCAAATACATTAAAACAAATCCATTGGATAGGGTGAAAAATTACCAGACAAAGCCCAAAACACAAATAGTAAATTACGGATAAGGGGTACGAAATTATTTTTTGCATGCTATTGAAATAAAGGGCCAAAAGTACGAATTAAATTTTTTAATGCGATTTAAATCCTAAACAATAATCCATTTGGGGTTTAATTGTACCTTTGTACCCTAATTCGCATACTGTTTTATTGAATGTAATGGATTTCAGTTACCCAAAAGAAGAAAAGCTCAAAAGCAAAACCACCATCGGACTATTATTCACCGAAGGCAAATCGGTATCGAAATATCCATTGCGATTGGTGTATTGCCAAGAGAAAAAAGAAACCACACAGAAAATAAAAATGGGTGTCTCCGTTTCTAAAAAATACTTCAAGAAAGCCGTAGATCGCAATTACTTCAAACGCGTACTGAGAGAAACTTATCGATTAAACAAACATATACTGATTCCACATTTGGATGAACCCTATGCTTTTATGTTTTTTTACCAAACCAAAGAGCGTTTGTCTTTCGATGAAATCAATACCAAAACGATTCAATTGTTTGAAAAATTTGTAGCACATCAAGCTCAAAAAAAAGCAAACGAAGCTAAAATCAGCGATTCAACCAGCACAGAATTGTCCTAAAAAAACGGATTCCCTTTATTATTCCTCTTTTATTACTAATTTAGAGGTCTATTTATAAACCAACACTTAGATTATGAACGCATTTTTCCAAAAAAAATACATCATTCCCGTTTTGGCTTCTGCCTTTTTGTTTGTTGGGGTAAGTTTTAAAAATGATTTCTTCGAAATTGCCAAGCAAATAGAAATATTTACGACTCTTTTTAAAGAAGTCAACTCTAATTATGTAGATGAGACTAATCCCGGTGATTTGATGGATAAGGCCATCAAAGGGATGTTGGCGAGTTTGGATCCCTACACCAACTACTTCAATGAAGCAGATGTGGTGAAGTTCAAAATCAACAACACGGGTGAATATACTGGGATTGGCGCATTAATCAGTCGTAAGGAAGACCAATTGATTATCAAAGAACCCTACAAAAATTTTCCTGCCGACAAAGCGGGTCTTAAAGCGGGCGATGCTATTATTCAAATTGGAGATGTGGTACTAAAAGACTTCAAAGACGATGCTTCACAATTGCTAAAAGGTTCTAAAAACACTAAGATTGACATTAAATATATTCGTCAAGGAAAAACCCTAAGCACCCAATTGGTTTTGGATGAAGTAGAAATCAAATCGGTTCCTTTCTTCGGGAAAATTGATGCAAAAACCGGCTATATTGTACTTACTCATTTCACCAAAAAAGCCTCCTCAGAAGTAAAAGACGCTTTGGAACAACTCAAAAAAGAAGGTGCCGAACGCATCGTTTTGGACTTAAGAGACAATCCTGGTGGACTGTTGAATGAAGCGGTGAACATTTGCAATTTGTTTGTGCCCAAAAACGAAACCATAGTAACCACCAAATCGAAAGTAGAAAAATACAACAACACCTATAAAACGACTCGAGAACCAGTAGATTTGAACATTCCCTTAGTCATCATCGTCAACGGAAAAAGCGCTTCGGCTTCAGAAATTGTGGCAGGAGCGTTACAAGATTTGGATCGTGCGGTGGTTTTAGGCAGTCGCAGTTTTGGAAAAGGATTGGTACAGCGTCCTATCGATATGTCTTTTGGAACACAAGTAAAAGTAACTATTTCTCGTTACTACACCCCTTCTGGTCGTTGCATACAAGCTTTAGATTACACCAGAAAAGATAAAAATGGAGTAGCTACGCGTACAGAAGAAAAAAATTATAATGCTTTTAAAACCAGAAAAGGAAGAACCGTATACGACGGAGGAGGTATTCAGCCTGACATTGAATTAGCAGAAACACAAGTAAGTGCTATAGCCAATGCGGTAGTGAGAAACGAGGCCATCTTTGATTATGCCACTACGTATTATTACAAAAATCCAAATTTAGGCAACACCATTCCAACTATCACCGATGCGGATTACAATGATTTCAAACTGTTTTTGAAAAACAAAAAATTCAATTTGGATACCGAAACCGAAGTAAACTTGAAAAAGACTTTGGCTGCTGCCAAAAAAGAAAAAATAGACGAAAGCATTACGGCGGAATACCAACAATTATTGAATGCTATTCAAAAAAGTGAATGGAATGCTTTGGACAAAAATCAAAAAGAAATTAAAAATTTATTGCTAGACGAGATTATCAAACGCTACCAATACCAAGAAGGGCTCTACCAATACTACATCAAAAGCAATCCAGAAATTAAAAAGGCGGTAAGCGTGTTGAATACTTCGGCAGAGTATAATAGTATTTTGAAGATGTAAGAGAACGCAGTAAAAATTAGCATCAATTCTTAAACATATTAGGCGTATAAGTATTCAAGTCAATGTGTAAAATTTTTGAACCATATAAGAAATTTATGGTCATATAAGTTAGTTTTAATGTCCTTTAAATTCTTCTCCTAATGTTTTAGAAATCAAAAATTAGTTTAAAACAACACTAATGTCAGTTCGAGCGCAGTCGAGAACCATTACTGCATCTAGACTGCGCTCGATGTGACAAAAAATAGAAATCTAAGAATCATAATTTATATGATTAACCCCTCTTCATCTCGATATGCGGAATGTCATCTTCTAAATACATTTCACTAATAGCCACAAAACCATGGCTTTCGTAGAATTTTTTCAAGTACAATTGCGCACCAATCGTGATGACTGATTCGTTAAAATGAGTTGCAATTCCAGCAATAGCGTTTTGCATCAATTCATGACCCCATTTTTTATCTCGATACCTAGCATCAACCACTACTCGACCTATTGAGGCTTCGGGAAAACTAATCCCTGGCGGTAATAATCGAGCATGCGCTACAACTTTATCTTCATACGTTCCAAAAAGATGTAGGGCTTTTTTATCTTTTCCGTCCAAATCCAAATAGACGCAATTTTGCTCAACTACAAAAATTTCACTTCTTAATCTTAAAATATCATACAGCTCATGAACAGTCAACGCTTCGAAGGATTTAATTTCCCATTGTAAACTCATAACAACTTTTATTTTTTTCTTTCAATTATTTGAACCGATTTAATAATCGATTCTAACTCAAACATTATATCTCTTTTTTCATCGGCGGGGGAGTAACAAAATCCTTCTAACACCATTATTCGGTTGTACTCTTTGTCAAAAATCACATAATTGATGAAGGGTCCAGACATAAAATCATTCTTTAATTCCCAAGTCCCTTTCGATTCAAAAGTGGGACGGTTATCTAATTTTATTTTGAACAAATACGGTGCATAGCCTTCGCCAGTTATCATAGGTGTTTGTGCTTCACGACCTTTGATGTATAACTTCCCAATAGAATCACGCATTCGAATGATTGAGGCAATAGGGTTTTTGGTTTTGATGGTATTTAGAGGAACTTGATAAAGCAACAGACTCATACTTCCGCTCACAATTTCTTTTTTTAACCAAATGAAACGAGGTTTTTGAACCGCATATTCAAAATCTGAAGGTACATCCAGACGAATATGAAATTTGTTCTCTATAATTTTGGGATTCAATAATGACTCCTTATTGATTTTTTGATTGGCTTGAATTTCGCCTTCTTTAATGATCTGAATCATTTCGGGACTGTGCTTTTCTAATAAATACAAAAGCGTATCATTAGTAGTTCCCGTAAGATGAAAAACAGTTTGCGGCCTGGCATATTGGTCTTTCTTGACTTCAAATCCTGTAGTTACCCCTTTTTTTACAACCACTATGGTACGGCTATCCGTTATGAAGCCTTCTACTAATTTATCTGGATATTGATTGATGGTAAATAAGGGTTCCTCCTGAGGCAACCCAAAAACAGGGGCTGCTAATTTATTTCGCAGCGAATCACCCACTTCCCCATTCCATAAAGCATCATTCATAATCACGGCAATCGTATTGATTTTACCAACCGATTCACGCAATAATGGTTCTTGTTTTTTTCCGCAGGAAAACAAGAATAACGAAACTAAAAGGTATAAAAAATGGGCTTTATTCATAATTTTTATCTTATAAAATAAAACCCAAATGTAGCCCAATTTATTGTATTATCCGTTTATTTTCAACTTCATTCCGGGTTTTAAATCTTGACTGGTAATGCCATTCCATTTCTCTAAATCAGAAATAGTAACTCCAGGATATTTTTTGGAAATGCTAAAAAGTGAATCTCCTTTTTTTACATAATAATCATTCGAGGTTCCTTTCGTTTTAGAAGAAGGAAATAATTCTTTTTTCTTAAATGAATCAGCTGTAGCATTATTGGTAATGATAGCAATCTCATTTTTGGCCACAATTAAGGCTGTTCCAACAGGTACTTTTTGTTTTGAAATAGCATTCCAAGCTATCAAATTAGCTGGTGTTGTCCCGAATTTTTTGGCAATAGTTCCTAAATTATCCCCTTCCTGAACCGTATACGTAATATCTTTTACTTCTGGTTTCGTCACTTCTTGAACGGCAACCGCTTGACTAACGCCAACCTGAAAACTCATTCCTGGTTTCAAATTATTAGCTGTAGTTGGATTCCAAGTACGCAAATCTTCTACCGAGACATTGTATTTACGAGCAATCATATTCAAATTATCACCTTTCTGGACGATATATTGCGTAGTGGTTGGAGCAACTAAAAGCGAATCTAATTGAGTTTCCTTAGTTTTTTCTGCGGATTTAACTCCAGCAACGGCAGTGCTCGCAATAGCTGTAGGATTGGTTTCAACTCCAGGACGAGAGGTTTTAATTTTTAATATTTTACCTAAAGGAACCGAATTCCCTTTGATTCCATTCCAACGTTTAAGGTCAGCTACGGTAACTTTATAATCGGCAGCTACTGTGTTTAAGTTATCACCTTTTTTGATTTTATACCATTCATTGATAGTAGCCACATCCGAAGAATCTGCCGCTTTTCCTCTAGATGCTAAAGCTGATTTTGACCATTGCAAAGGTTGTCTTCGTTGGTTATTATCATAAGCGACGTAAGCATAGATTTTATCTTCGTTAGAAGTAAAAATGGCAATTTTGTTTTGTGGCAATCGCAAATAATTAGGTTGATCGCCATAAACAGGAATAACATTCATTTTGTACGAAGGATTCAACAATTGCAATTCGACTACAGGGATATCGATTAAATCGGAAATTTGTTTGAAGGAGATTTCTTTTTGGATACGAATCGTGTCGGTTTCGAAGTGTTTGAAAGTAGCACGTTCAGGTTTAATGCCGTGCTCTTTATGGTATTCATACAAGTACATCGTAGCTAAAAAAGCAGGGACGTAACCTTGAGTTTCTTGTGGTAAATGTTTTTTTATGTCCCAAAACGTTTGCTGACCGCCCGATCGCCTTATGGCCTTGGTTACGTTTCCTGGACCTGAATTATAGGAGGCTAAAACCAAATCCCAGTCGTTGAATAAAGGGTACATATTGGCCATATATTGTGCCGCTGCTTCAGAAGATTTCAACGGATCCGACCGCTCATCAACATACGAATCGATTCGTAAATTATATTGTTTTCCGGTATGATACATAAATTGCCAAAGTCCTGTTGCACCAACTCTAGAAACCGCTTTTGGATTCAAGGCAGATTCTACTATGGCTAAATACTTTATTTCTAAAGGAATGTTCTTTTTCGCCAAAGCTTCTTCGAAAATCGGAAAGTAATATTCAGAGGTTGCCATTAAACGAGCGAAAGCTTTCTTTCGGTTTTTCAAAAAGGATTTAATCAAATTTTCTAATCCTTGATTGTATTCAATATGAAACGGAGACTTGGCATCCATAGCCGCTAGTCTTTGTTTTAATAACTCGGTGGGCAATTCAAAATCAACACTTTGATCTGTGTTTATCGTTTGAATATCCTTAGTTAAGTCGTTGTAAATATCTAAGTTGGTTAACTCTTTCATCCATAAACTATCGACTTGTTCAGTAGTAGTATGTCGAACAAAAGTTTGTTTGATAGAATCTAAATAAGAAAGAGGTATAGGAGAGGGTTGAATCGATTTAACTTCAGCGACTTGCTGCGAAAAAGCAACAAACGAGATAAGGAACAATAAGCTTAGTGTGGCATTTTTAAGACTCATATAATTTGATTTCAATGTGCTTTATTTCAGCTGATTAACCAATTGGTTTTGCAAAATTACTTGGTAAAAACTAAAAAAAACCATAAATATTGTTAAATATACAATATTTATGGTTTTTAAGCCCATTTTACTTTAAAAAAATATGTTAAAGTAGGATTATTCGAATAGTTATGCAATTCTAAAAATCGCAAATTTTTTGATTATTCTAAAATCGCTGCAATTCCTGGTAAGGTTCTTCCTTCTAACATTTCTAGCATAGCACCTCCACCAGTAGAAACATAACTTACTTTGTGTTCAAAACCAAATTGTTTTACAGCCGCTACAGAATCACCTCCACCAACTAATGAAAAAGCACCATTAGCAGTAGCCTCTGCAATATAATCACCTAAAGCAATCGTTCCTTTGGCAAAAGTTTCCATTTCAAAAACTCCTAATGGTCCATTCCAAAGAATAGTTTTAGAAGCTAAAATTACTTCTTTAAAGTTAGCCAATGATTTTGGTCCCGCGTCTAAACCTTGCCATCCTTCTGGTATCTGCTTCACATCTACTACTTGTGTATTGGCTGTATTAGAGAAATCATCTGCAGCCACTACATCTACAGGAATATGAATTTGTACCCCTTTTTCTTTAGCCAAACGTAAAATTTCAAGCGCCAAATCTTGCTTGTCATCCTCACAAATAGAGTCACCAACAGATCCGCCTAAGGCTTTAATAAAAGTAAAAGTCATACCACCACCAATAATCATATGGTCTACTTTGTCTAAAATATTTTCGATTACTGTAATTTTAGAAGACACTTTAGAACCTCCTAATACGGCAGTTACAGGTTTCTCACTGTTTTTTAATACTTTATTCAAACTATCAATTTCTTTGGCTAACAACGTTCCAAAACATTTACTTGTTGGAAAAAATTGAGCAATAATGGTTGTAGAAGCATGAGCACGGTGTGCTGTTCCAAAAGCATCATTTACATAAACATCACCTAAGTCCGCTAATTTTTTAGCAAAATCAACATCGCCAGCTTCTTCTTCTTTATAAAAACGTAAATTCTCTAACAACAACACTTGACCAGGTTGTAAAGCCGCAGCTGCAGTAGTAGCAGGTTCTCCAATGCAATCTGTAGCAAATTGAACAGGTACACCCAAAACTTCAGAAGTTTTAGCTACTATATGACGTAACGAATATTTGTCTTCAGCTCCTTTTGGTCTTCCTAAGTGCGACATTAAAATAACGCTTCCACCGTCAGCTAAAATTTTATCAATAGTAGGCTTTGCAGCTTCAATTCTGTTGGCATCCGTTACATTAAAATTTTCATCTAAAGGCACATTAAAATCAACACGGATAATTGCTTTTTTATCTTTGAAATTGAAATCGTTTAAAGTTTTCATTATATATATGTATTTAATTTAAAAATGTATATGGTCTCACAAAGATACACTATTTTACGTTTTTGATTTGTAGTGCCCACTATTAAAAAATAGCTAATTAATAACGAAATCGATGTAAATTTATAAATATCACAACTAAAGGGTTAAAAAAATTAAGGAATAATGGCTTGACAGGTGTCAGTTCTCAGCCGTCAGTTGTGAGTTCTCGGTCGTCAGTTCTCGGTCGTCAGTTCTCGGTCGTCAGTTCTCGGTTGTCAGTTTTGGGTTGTCAGTTTTGGGTTGTCAGTTTTGGGTTGTCAGTTTTGGGTTGTCGGTTATGAGGTATGAGGTGTGAGGTGTGGGTTAATAAAAAGTTAAGCTAGTTAAACAGTTAACAAATTAAACGATTAAACCTTTAACAATAGAACAGCTAACCGATTAACGAACAAAAAAAAGCCCTTTCCAAAAAAATGAAAAGGGCTCTAGTAGTATACTATTTGCAAAACTATTCGTGAACTGGATTTTGGGTACAAGGACAATTACTTAATCCTTGGAAGAAATCAAATCCTAAAG
Source organism: Flavobacterium sp. UM26 (assembly GCF_057922445.1). Taxonomy (NCBI): domain Bacteria; kingdom Pseudomonadati; phylum Bacteroidota; class Flavobacteriia; order Flavobacteriales; family Flavobacteriaceae; genus Flavobacterium; species Flavobacterium myriophylli. Next base: position 86,005 of record NZ_JBVHCY010000005.1, read on the forward strand.
TAACCATATGCGTACCAGAATTGTAAGCCGCCATCTCATTCATTGTAATTTGGTAGGCATATCCAAAATAAAATCCTGATTTTTTAAAACCTACCATTGGTCCTACATTTAGTGGTTTTCCTATTTGGTCATTCAAAAAACGATAGGAAGCTCCAACCCAATAATAGTCATCATAACTGTTATATTTTCTGTATTTGATATTTATGTCGGTGCTTGATCTTCTATCCGATTCAAAGTATTGAAAATACACTGAAGGTTCAATTTCTCCGCGGTTATATCCTCCATCGCTAAAAACATATCCAGAGTACACTTGATAATTACGCAACAAGTCTGGCTCTAGTGCAATAAACTTATCCAAATCTTTGGGTAAAATATTACTAGCATTAAAACTCAAATAAAATTTATTCAAACGATACAATAGTCCAACATCAAAGTTATTGTTGGATGTAAAACGATTATTATTGATAGATGGGTCTGGATTCGTAGGCGATAAATCATCTATATCAATTTTGAAATTGTTAATGTTAAATGATAAACCAAAAGACAAATATTGTTTAGAATAATAATCCAAAATAATATGATGCGCAAACGAAGCTTTAGCTCCAGTTTGGCGCGTATTCCCGTTTTTATCATTATACATAGAAATCCCAACACCCGATTGATCTGCAATTCTAAAATCGGCATAAACAGATTGGTTGTTTGGGGCGTCTTTGATTCCAACCCATTGTGTCAATCCATTCAAACGAATTCTAAAATTATCACCTATTCCTGCATAGGTTGGAGACAACACAAAAGGGTTATCGGCCAAATACTGTGTCCAAACGGGCAAATTCAACTCTTGAGTGTGACCTGCCACACTCATAAAAAGCAACAATGCAATTAAACTCTTTTTCATAATACAGTAGATTCTTTGTTGGCATTACCACGCGCTATTGGGGCATAGCGTCGTGGTTACCTGTTATTTTGGGGTCTTCCTTTTGTCTTTTTACTTTATCTCATTAAAGTGAAATGACCTACAAACTCACGATCATCTTGAACATTTTTCAGTTTTAATACATACCAATAATCACCTGTTGGTAACTCTAGACTGTTATATTTTCCGTCCCAACCTTGACCTTCTCTTAACGTCGCAACTTTTCTACCATAACGGTCAAAAATACTAATTGTTAAGTCTTTGTAATTAATAGTGTTGGTTGGTGTCCAAGTATCATTATTGCCATCTCCATTTGGTGTAAACACATCTGGAATTTTGATATCAATAAATTCGAAGTAACGCGTCGCTGTAGCTTCACAACCATTAGCATCTCTTACAATCACAGTATAGTCACCAGATTTATAGTAGATGAGTTTATTGCTTGTACTAAAGTTATTTCCTCCATCGAATGAATATTGGTAATTACCTGCACCTCCAGTAGCCGTTGCCACAATTTCATTTAATCCACCGTCTGACAAAGTCAAGGCCAATGGTGTAAATCCTAACACTTCAAACTGGATAGTGGTTTTCTCACAACCATTAGTGTGTCTAGCTGTAATGGTGTGGAACCCTGGGGCTACATTGCTAAAGATATTGCTCGCTTGGAAAACTGTCGAACCATCTAAAGCATAATCTACATCTGCTGGATTAGTAATACTAGCGTCTAGTGTAACCGTAACAGTATTACTTGGCGAATTGTTATCACAACCATAGGCTACTGTCGCTTTTGGATCTAAGTTTACCGATTCATCTAGCGTAACAATCCATTCAGCAGTACAACCATTAGCATCTTTGATATAAACCGTATGTTCGCCTCCAGATAAACCAGAGAAGTTGAATACCGTTTGTGCAAGAGCTCCTGTTACATAAGTACCATTAATATTATCAATACTTACACTATAAGGTGCTATACCTCCTGTGATGGTAATATCAAAGGCAGCATTATTATCACCTGCACATAATTCTTGTACTTCAGAACCTGCCACTGTACTAACAAAAATTGGTTGTGGTTCGGTGATGGTTTCTGTTAAAATCACATAACAACCATTTTCATCTTGTACAATAATCTGGTAAGTACCTGGTTTTAGGTCATTGAAAACACCCGTATCAAAGAATTGATCCATACGAGGTTCGATAGCATATTTGATTTTTCCTGTACCTCCAGAAGCCGTAATAGTTATGATACCATTTCCTGCACCATTACAAGTAACAGGTGTAGCAACTGAGCTTGCAATTAAAGCATCAGCAGGTTCAACTATAGAAACTATTATGGCTGAAATTACATTACAATCTTGACTATCTACTCTCACTTGATAGTTACCAGCTGGTAATTGTGTAAATCTACCAGGAGTTAATTGTACAGGAGTAAATCCTAATGCCCCACCCGTACCATTTAAAAGAGTATACACATAATTACCTAGACCACCAGTTGCTTTAGCAACAATCACACCACTCGTATCTCCTTTACAATTGATCTTTGCATTTACAACATCTAAATCTACTAGTAAAGTTGGAACTGGTTCAACCTTAATATCATTAGAAATGACACTAATACAACCATTTGTATCACGTACATAATAACGGTAGGTTCCTGTTGTTACCGGTAAGGTAATAGAAGATCCTGTCATAGGACTCCAAACACCTGTAGCTGTAGTACTATACTCATAGGCTCCTGTTCCTCCAGTTGCACTAAGAGTAATAGTTGCTGGAGTAGAACATGTTGGTGTTGTTGCCAATACTAAACTTGCCACAACCTCATTTGGTTCATTGATTACAATTGGAGCCGAAGTCGTTCCACAACCCCAACCATCAGTTACCGTTACGGTGTAGGTTCCTGCTCCTAAATTATTGAATACATTTCCACTTTGTGGTCCAGAGCTAATCATTGGCGTAGCCGAGGTCGTATTCAAAGTATATAAGTAATTTGATCCTTGACCTCCAGTTGGAACACTCACCGTAATAGTAGCATTTGTATTTCCTTTACAAGTTAACAAAGTAGTACTTGGCGTTGCTGTAAAGGCTATTGGTGTTGGGTTATTCAATACTATAGTAGCGAACACTTCACATCCTTTTGGATCTCTTACTTTCACGGTGTACGTTCCTGCTGTTAAACCATTGAAATTGGATACCGTAGACCATGGAGTAACGATAGTAGCACCATTTTCTAATTGGAATTCATAACCACCTGGCCATCCACCAGTAGCAGTCGCAGCAATTGAACCATCATTATTACCTGCTACACAAGTAATTTCAGTATGTGTTTCGCTAATTACTAAAGCTGCATTAGGTCCTGTTATCGTAAAGTTTTTGCTTACGGTACAGTAAGGTGTATTGGTCAATACTGCCGTTACGGTATAAGTTCCTGCGGCTAAATTAGTCAAGCTAATAGGTGCAGCAGAAGTAGCCGTACCCGAACTAGGTGTAGGTCCTGTAACCGTATAAGTAAATGGTCCTGCATTATCTACTGGAGTAGGAACTCTATCAATTAAAGTCACTCTCGCACTTCCGTTGGTGCCATTTAAACAAGTAACATCCACTACATTGTCAATGGTTAAGTCGAAAGTGTTCGGTTCGTTTACGTAGTGTACCCCAATGATTTCACAATTCGTATCTAAGTTTCTTACTGTGATTTCGTAATTACCAACTGGTAAATCGGTGAATGTAGCAACACCAGCAACTACTGAAACTGGAGTTAAACTATATGCAGTTCCTTTAATTGCTGTTGGAGGAGTAACACTATTATCATAGATTACATCTCGAACCGTAAATTGCAAATTAGCAGGTGTACCACCAATTGCGCTAACCGAAACTGCAATATCCTCAAGATTAGTACATGTTATCGCATTAGTAACATTCACATTCACTTTATCCAATTGGATATAAGGAGCAATAGTGATTGCTGCTGTTGATGTGCCCATACAACCTTTATCGTCATATACATTCACAACATAAGAACCTCCTGAAAGATTCGCTTCGGTGTATACATTGCTGTTACCAAATTGTACTGAAGTACCATTTTTGATAAACTCATAATTCAAGTATGTACCTGAACCTCCGGTAACTCCTGTAACCGTAAGGGTAGCCAAGTTACCTGTATTTCCTGATGTACAACCAAATTGAACTACTGCTGGAGCAGGAACCGTAATTAATCCTGGTTCAATTATAGTTATAGTGGCTGTAGCTGTACATCCTCTTTCTGATGTTACTACAACCGTATACGTACCCGCAGCTAAACCACTAAATAATGGTGATGCTTGTGCTGGTCTTGTTACTGGTAAACTACCCACAGTTGTAGTTCCTGATAAAGTATACGTATACACTGGATTATCATTTACACCAGGCGCAGGAGTAGCCATAGTAGCGGTGATTGTACCATCATTTCCTCCGTTACAAGTCACCTCTGTTTTGGCTAAAGCAAAACCTGTAACTGGTGTAGCTTGTTGTAAAATTACAGACGCCCCTACTATACAAGTAGTAACTGTATCTCGAACCTCAATAGTTCTTGTGCCAAAGGAAACATTAGTAAATGGTGTTGAAGTAGTCCAAGCACCTCCATCAATTCTGTATTCATAATTGCCAGATCCTCCTGTTGTACTTACAGATATTACACCATCACCATTCGCACAAGAAACAGGTGTCGTTACCGTTGGCGTTAAAATAAGTGGTTGACGAATCACTACTAATCCTGTTACTGTTGTTGTACAACCGTTAGCATCTTTCACCGTTACATCATAACTTCCAGGAGCGTTGACTACAAAGGTTGGATTGGTTTGGAAACCACCGCCAATACTGTATTCAAACGGTCCTACTCCAGTTGGAGTATTGATAGTAAACGTATACGTTCCATTGATCGGATCTGGACATTCGCTAAATGGTGCAACGGATATTGCACTTGGATTAGCATCTAAAACAATAGTTTGTGGTTTATTAAGTGGACAACCATTCGCATCCATCACATACACATCCCAAACCATATTGGCTCCTGAATTTGTATCTACAGTCAATTGATTACTTAAGCCATAAGCCGATGGGGCTGGGGCTGAAGCTGTAGTTGGAACCACCGCATATTTATACACTGGTGTTCCTCCAGTAGCTGTTACGGTTATAGTAGCTTCATCATTATTACAGTTGATATTTGTAGCAGTAGCGTTAAAATCTAAAACTGCTGCTGGTTGGCTAACCGTAAAATCAATAATCTGAGCAACACAACCGGATATATTATCTGTGATTGTGAATGTGTAATTACCTGCTGGTAAATTTGAGTAGGTAAAGACATCACCTACTTTAGTTAAGGTACCTAAAGCAGGGGATAAAGTTTCAGTATAACTATTTGCAGTTATGTAATCTGCTACCGTAAAGGCAATGGTACCTGTGCTGTCTCCATTACAAAATACATCATTAATTACTTGAGCGGTAACCGAGATTTTATCCGCTTCTTCTACTACAAAAGCTTTAGTTGTACTACAACCATTCGCGTCCGTTACTTTAATTACATAAGTATCGGCAACCAAATTGTTAAAATCAAATGGTGCAGCAGTTGGTGCGCTTGGGGTAGTTGCAGTGGGGGATATAATTTCAAACACAAATGGACCTACACCTCCCGTTACACTATTTACGGTAACTGTTGCCGCCAAACCTGGTGTATTACAATAAATAATACTTTGGGATATATCCATATCTGTTGGTGGGGTGTAAGCAGGTACAGGTATTGTTCCTACTGCACTTTTACATCCATTAGAATCACTTACCATATAGCTTATGGTTTGCGCAGTATTCACAGAATAAGAAGGGGAACTTTGCCAAGTAATTCCACCATCAAAACTATAGGTGTATCCTGGTGTTCCTCCAGCCGGAGCAAGTGTTACAATAGCATCTGTTGGTGCATTACTGCTGTTACAACCAAATGGAACAAGACTAGGCGTAACTGTTACAGCAGCTGGTGCCGTAATTGGAATAGCAGGTGCTGCCGTAGAAGGACATCCTTTAGCATCTGTAACCACAACAGTATACGATCCAACTGGCAATCCCGAATAAACACCCGTGCTATCTCCTGTTGTATTAATCACAGGACCAGTAAGCGTAAAAGTATAAGGTGCTATACCATTAGCTGGTGTAATCGTTATGGTGCCATCTGAACCACCATCGCAAGTTACATTAGTTACAACAGTAGTAAATGTTGGAGTTGTATTTGGCGTAACAATAACGTCTTGAGATTCTGCTTGGCATCCTTGAGAATCCGTCACTCTAAATTTATAAGTTCCAGGAATACTTGTTGTAAATGGATTAACAGCAGGACCATAACCCGTTCCATTATCTACTTCAAAAGTAGTATAACTGTTGGTTCCACCTGCTGGTACCAAAGTAACACTAGCTGGATTTGGACAGGTCAAATCTGCAGTCAAATTAGCTTGTAAAGTCAATTGTGGTTGAATAGTATAAGGTGGAGAAGCAATCTCACAACCATTACTATCCTGAATTCTAAAAATATAAGATCCAGCAGCATTTATTGTAAACACGTTACTTGCCTGATAAGCACCACCATTGATGCTATACGTTGGCGTACCAAAGGAAGTCCCAGTAACAGTAATAGTAACTGGAGCGCCAGTAAAACAAACAGGAGCTATTGGATCAATAGTTGGCTCTGGGTCTTTTGCAATCGTAACAGGTACGTTAACTGTACAACCATTAGCATCTCTTACTTGTATAGTCCAACTTGTACCAAGATTGTAATCCAAAGTGATTACATTGCCTGCAACATGACCACCTGTTGGCGGAGTAGCACCAAGCGCATAGGCATAAGTATATGGTCCTGTTCCTCCTGTTGTGGTTAAGGTTACCAGTGCTCCTGAATTACAAGTAGCATTTACATTTGAAGCAATTGCTGATGTAAGTGGTTGAGCAGGTTGAGTAATTTGGAACAATTCGGAAGTATTACATTGTGTACCATCAACTTCTTTAACAAATAAATTATAAGTCCCGGCTTTTAACCCAGTTAAACTACCGCTTACATCACTACCAGTTAAACCAGAAAATGTTATATTTTTTGGTGGAACAACTGGTAAATTTGTTAATTGATCTCTTACTTCCACTAACAATTGAGTTACAGTTGGATTATAATTTTTAATGGTAAAACTTACAATTCCATCATCAGATCCGCCATTACATGTAACATTAGTTGTTGCAATTGGATCAACCTGAATTGCAGATAATGTTGGAGTAGTAACATCAACAATGGTAAAGCAACCACCTGCATCAATAACTTGAAACTGATAGGTAACACCATGGTCTAACCCCGTAAATGTATGAGTTGTTGCTGCAATAGGACCAACAGATGTTAATGGTTGACCATAAATTTGATAAGTAAAGGGTGCTGCACCTATTAAAACATTAATATCAACAGAAGCACCTAATAAACAAGTGCCTGAACTAGCTAATCCTGTAGCATTAATGTTTGGTGGAGTTAAAATTCTAGTCTTAGCACTTTTAAATTCACATCCTTTTGAATCAACTATAATTACAAAATAATCACCAAAATTTAAGCCTCCAAAATTATGTGTTGTTGCTGCGATAGGACCTGTTGTAGCAATTTGTGTAAAAGTATTATTGTAAAGAGTATATGTAAAAGGTCCTACACCACCTGAAGTTATTGATGCATCAATGCTACCAGGAGCATTAGAATTACATTGAATTGGATTAGAAACAATATTTGCAACAATTGCTGGTGGATTATTCAATACAATAGTTCCTGTTGCCTCACAACCCTTGGCGTCTCTTACAATATAATTATAAATACCCGAAGCTAATCCACCAAAAACATTTGCTGAACCAAATGAAGATGGTGTTGTTGGTGAAAATGCGATGGCATAAGTAAATGGAGCAACGCCTGCAGTAGCCGTTAATCTAATTGAGCCGTCAGTAAATCCATTACAAGTTGGGTCAACATGTGTTTCAGTTGCTGTAACTGGCGTTGGTGCAGAAACGATAACAGGAATAGTTGTAGTTACTGTACATCCATTACTATCAGTAACTCTAAAGATATAACTTCCTGTGCTAGTCGTTGTAAAAGGCGCTGTAGCAGTTGTCGTAGTCCAATTTACTCCATTATCTGTTGAAAACTCATAAGTAAAGGTACCAGCACCACCAACTTTGGTAAGTGTGATTCTCGCAGGTTCGTCACCTACCACACAAGTAATATCTTTATCTAAAGCAGCACTTAAAGTTAGTCGTGATGCTATATTCAAAGGTGCAGTAGTTGCTGTACAACCGTTACCGTCTTTTACCGTTACCGTATAGCTTCCTGGCGCTAGATTGGTAAATGTATTGCTCGTTTGGAATGCCCCTCCGTTTAAACTATACGTTAATGGTGCAAATCCTATTCCTGTGGCCGTAATGGTAAAACTATTGCTAGTGGCGGTACATTGGTTAGCCGTGGCAGAAATAGTAGGTGTTGCATCTATTGGTATTGTTACTGGCGTAACTATTTTAGTGGTACAACCATTCGCATCACGAACATAAATATCCCAAGATAAATCTGCTCCGTTATTGGTATTAATGTTCAAAACATTACCAGGGGCATACGTTGGAGTTGCGGTACTTCCAGCAGGTAAATAAGCATAGGTATAGCTTAGGGTTCCTCCAGTAGCTACTACCGTAACTTGCGAAGTATATTTGCTACAAAATACCTTTGTAGGTGTTGCTGATACAATCGCTAATCCAGCTGTTGGTTGCGTTAAATTGATAGTGTAAGTAGCCGTACAATCAGTAGTACGATCTTTCACTACAATAGTGTATGCACTAGCTGGTAAATTAGCTAAACTAATAGTAGGTGCCGATTGATTGTTATTACTATCAACTGTCGCACCTGCAGTATTAGTAACTACATAATCATAACGATGTCCGTTCAATCCACTTACGGTAAATTGTATCGCTCCTAAATTTCCAAAACAAAGTATTGGCGTAGTAACATTACCTCCAGCAACGATGTCTGGAGTACCTTTAACGGTATAAGCTCTGGTTAGTGTACAATTGGTTTTGGTATCTCTTACTTGGAAGACATAGGCTCCAGGAGCTAAGGCTTTGAATTCTCCATCTGAATTTTCTGCCGGATCAAAACCAGCGGGTCCAGAAATGATACTGTATCTTTTAGGTGCCGAAACCCCTGAAGCTGCAATATTCACATGACCACCAGCAGGAGAGGTTCTACAATCCCAACCAAAATCAGTGATTGTTATACCTGTAAATTGTTCTGGGGCTGTAATCGAAATAGTCAATGGGCCAATCTGACAGTTGTTGGCATCGCGTACAAGAACGTTTACTGGTCCTGCTGTTGTGGTTGAAAAAGTGTTAGATGTAGTATAAGGATTTCCATTAAAGCTATATCGTAAGATTCCTGTACCACCAGAAGCAGTAACTGTTACTACAGCCGGTACTGTTCCTGTTGGACTACATCCTATATCGGTAGCTGCAATTGAAGCAGTTACAACTGGCGGATTGACAATCGTCACTTGTGTTACTGCCGATTCACAACCTTTACTATCAATTACTTTTACATCATATACTCCGGCAGCCAAACCAGTAAATTTATTAGTAGTTTGAGAAATGTTAACTGGTCCTGCGATTTCGTAGGTATAAGCACTTGTAAACCCACCCGAAGCCGTTACGGTAATGGTGCCGTCGTTGGCATTGTTGCACGTAATATCGGTTTTGCTCGTGGTAATCGTTGGGGTAGTTTTTTGGGTTACAGTAATAGTGTTACTAGTAGCCGGACAACCTCTACTATCATTTACAGTAAACACATAAGTACCGTGAGTAGTTGCTGTGTAAGGGAATGATGTTACGGCAGTTGCAGCACCTCCATTATGCGAAACCGTATAAGTATAAGGAGTTCCATTTCCTCCTGTAACTACTGGGTTACCAATAGTGGCATCAGCCAAACAAGTTAAGTCATTGATTAAAGAAACGGTAAATCCTATTTGTGGTGCAATTACAATACTAGAAATAGTCGCCGTACAATTGTTGCTATCGGTTACCACTATAGTGTGCGTACCTGGTGCCACATTAGTAAAAGAATAACTTGTAGCCGCAGAAGCAACCGCTGCATTGCTATTTAATTTATACGTAAATGGTCCTGTTCCACCGGTAACCGTTACGTCAAAAGTAGCAGGATTAGCAGTAGTATAGCAATAGTCTGTCGTAGTTGCCAAGGCAGCAGTTAATGCTGGTGGTGCGGTTACTGCAACAGCTACACCAACAGGAATCTGGCAGGAATTAGCATCACGAACAAAAACAGTATAGTTTCCAGAAGGAACATTGGTAAAAACACCTCCGTTGTTACTATAAGCTGTTACTACAGTTGTTCCGTTAGACTGGCGTAATTCGTACTGATAGGCTGGGGTACCGCCGCCACCAATAGCTGTGATAGTAGCTCCAGTAGTACAAGTCGCTGATTTAGTAACCGAAGCACTCAATGTTAATGCTGCTGGTGCACTAATGGTTACATCAAATGGTTTAGCACAAGCCGCCACAGAAGAGCCAACAGGACGTACGATTACTTTGTATAAGTTACCCGCCAAATTATTTACAGTTACAGGAGAAGTAAATAAAGCAGCACTCCAAGTCGTTCCGTTATCTAAAGAATATTGGTAGCCTGTAGTGGTATCAAAATTAGTAGCACTAATAGTGATTTCACCATTGGTCAATCCATTACAAGTTACGTTTTTCGTTCCAGAAATTTGAGCGGTAAAGGCTTTACCTGTAGGTACAACGATTGTAAAGTCTTTAGTAGACAAACAAGTTTTTGGTAATTGGAAAACTTTGATGTCGTCTATGGCTACATCGTTACCACTGGTTTGTCTAACATTAGAACGTACAATAAACTTTAATGTAGTATTGGATCCTGGATTTAATGTAATAGGCGTTTTAGGATAATTTTCCCATTTTTCAGATTTTGGAATATCGCCTGTATTGTACCAAGAAATTTCAGTGCCAGTAGCATCTACAAGAGCCACTCTTAAATCAGGATTAAATTGTGTATTAGTTTTATTTAATAAATTCATTGCAAAAAACTCGACATTTATCGGTTGATTTGGAATGATGTTATTAATTACTTTTTCGTATAAAATCTCGGTAACTGGTATTTTATCTCCAATATTCACTACCAAGCATCTTCCTTTAGGTGTTGGAGGAACCGTTGGAGGCGTATGATCACCTGGTTGCAACCAAGGACCAAAAGGGCTGACAATTCTTGCTGTAACAGAATAGTCTCCATCATTTATTTGAATACTTCCTCTACATTGGGTAGCTACTACTTGGCGTTCAAAACAATAATAAGTAGCATTCATACCAGGAGAAGTCGTATCGTCCCCATAGCCAAAGTTTTCAAACAACAAATTACTAAAAGTAGGAACGGCATTTAGCTTGTATTCAACTTTAATAGAGTGAGTCCCTGGAGGCACATTCAAAAACACATTATTAGGGGTATTGGTATTTTTTACCCCATCCATATAATAATCATAAGTATAGGTTGAACCTCCTGGATTTGCCACTGTAACAGTGCTTGTAGCCGTACCATCACAATTAAAATCTACTGGTGTGGCAACATCTATTTGCGGTGCCGCAGGTTCAGGATCTAAAGTAACTGGTGCACTAAAAATACAACCGTTAGCATCTCTTACATACAAAGTATACGTTCCTGGTGCTTTATAAGCATCGTTAACCGTTGTCCAAGTTGCCTGATTGTCGAAACTATATTCGTATGGTGCAACACCTCCCTGAGGGTTGGTGATTCGCACTTTCCCATAACTTTTAGGATTTGGAGCTATACCACAACCCGCTAATTCAGATACCCCAGCAGAAGCTGTTAGTGCAGCAGCAGGTTCTGTGATAGTAACAGCTGGTTGAGGATCAAAACAATCTACTCCACCCAAACTATATCTAAGAATTGGGGTGTAGGTTCCCGGAGCTAAATTAGTGAAGGCACCATTAGCCACATAGGTTGCTCCGTTATCTATACTATAGGCTAAGGTATAGCCATTAGCGTTAGTCACATTAAAATTGATGGCTCCTGAATTCGCACCATAACACAGAACATCGGTTTTGGTTACTGTGAATACTGGTTTTGGAGTAGCATTAATAGTGATAGGAGCTAAAGTGAATTCGCAGTTATTAAAATCAACAACTCGTATGTTATAGACTCCAGGTGTTGCCACATCAATTATTGGTGAACCTTGAAAATCAGTAGTACTATTCACAAAATAAGTAAATGGACCAGTACCCCCCACTGGTGTCACGGTTATTTCACCATTTTCACAAGTTAAGGGTTTGGTAATAGCAGCTGTAGCTGTTAACACACCAGGTTCTACCAAAGTTACCGTGCCAGTATAATCACAACCGTCTTCCGTTTTAACAGTAACAGTATAAGTACCTGGATTGAGATTATTGAAAGTGTAGTCGTTTGGAGTAATTGGACCCACTTTACTAACAGATACTCCAGATGCATTAAAAATTTCAAAAAAGTATTGAGCTCTTACATCATTTGCTGCTAATTTCACAGAACCTTTTCCTCCATTACACAAAGGATTATTTACTGTAGTAGTTACTGTAAAATCACGTTTTCTTATTTGAATACCAGGAATGGTAAAGACACACGCATTAGCCACATTTGCAGTTGAACGAATGTAAACCGTATAAATATTTGGAGTAGTAATAGGCAATATATTACTAGCTTGGTAATTGGTACCATCTAAACTATACTCATATCCCGTACCCGCAGCAGGTGTTCCCACCACAATTTCTCCATTAGTTGTACAAATAATATCTCTTGAGGTTGCGGTTGGTGTTAAATTATTTTCATATACATTAAAAAAGTAACGGTTAAAACAACCATTTGCATAACGTAAAGTAATTCTATACTGACCCTGATCGCCCACATTATAATCGGGTCCCGTTGCCACTTGTGTCCATGTACAAGTATTTGTTTCATCGGCACAAAGTGTATTAGGAACTAAAACACAACTACTTTTTTCCCAGACTATATCTGCAGTATCTGTAACACCTGTTCTAATATATTTTTTGGCATTGGCACCGCATAAATAAATATTTGGTAGTGGTTTACCGTTATTTGGGCAGGTTACTACTTCTGAAGCAAATGGAATTACTGGATTGACTACCGTGGTACCAAATGGCTCAACTGTAACCGTCTCATCGATAGAAATACATGGCGCTAAAGCTGTATTTCTTACATAATAAGTCCCAACATTAGTAACAGTTATGGTTTGCGTATTACCAATAATTGGTCCTGTTGCTACGCCATTAACAAAAGGACTTGTAGACCACTCATATTTGTTATATCCATTGGCAGCCGAAATAGCAACACTTGAACCACATAACTGATACTTTTTGGTGTATTTACAACCATCAACACCTACCAAAAAGTTCGTAGGAGCAGCAACAGCCAAATTACAACTTCCAAAAACAGAAATACTAGGGTCATCAGTTATAACAGAAGGATTTGTTATCCCTCGATAAGTAGCAAATGCCTGATTTTGAATTCGATCTGAACAAGCATCACTTAAATCATTACAATTAGGAACTACTTGTACTCCAAATTTGATAAACCATTGATTTCCATTAATCTTTACTAAATCATTAGGAATAGTAAAAATTAATGTTCTAGTTGCTGCTGTGTAGGTATAAGTGATACCTGATCCGTTTGGAATAACAATTGAATTAGGATCAAAAAGTATGTTAATAGGCAAAACATCTTTAATAGTAAATTGATCGGCATCATCATTACCAACATTTTTAAATCCAATTTCATAATTTAAATAATCACCAAGGGTAACATTTTGATTACCAATATCAACACCTGCAGCATTTTTAACGACTTTTGTCAATACTATTTTAGGTTCGATAATATCAACAGCAAATGTAGTCAAGTAAGCCGCATAAGTATCTGATGTAGAAGTAAGTCGATAAGTAGCACCTGTTTCACCATTTGGAATTACACCATTATTCGGATTATTAACATTAATCAAATCCATATCAAATCCCAAGGTATTTAAACTATTGGGCACCCTTGTGTTTACATTAGCTGAAAATGGTGCTGTAGTTGTGGGAACAGTAATACTCGAATTGAAAACGTTATTCAACGGGTTAAGATTGTTATTTACATAAGTAAAAGTAGGTCTTGAATTGGCCTTAATCAGCAAATCATCTCCAAATAATCGTGATTCTCCCTCTTGTGTCGCAACTCCAATTGTTGCTCTAACCGGTAGGGGAGCCGGAAGGGTTCTAAAACCATTAACAGTAAAATCAATATTCCTTAAAGCCGAAGTAATTCCTACAAAACCATCAAAAGTAGAAATATAACGACTCGGTAAAGTTGGGCTTTCATAGATGACAACTAAGGTCCAACCAGCCATAGAACCAGAACTTTTTTTCCCTTTCGCTGCTCTAATGTTTGCTGCAAAATAATTACCATTTGGATCTGCTAAAGATTGCAAAAGTCCAGTTACATTTTTGTAACATGCATAAGGCGTATTTGGCATTTTACTTGATGCTGGAGCGGCATTATCATCATAAATGATATCATCTTCATCCCCAGCCGGATCAGGATTATTGTCTGCTACTATATCTATATAATTAGCCGCTCCTGGTACTTTAAACTTTATTTGGTTCCAATCATCTCTTCTTGGAGTTCCTTGTGTATTAGAATTTGGGTTAGTACTCCTTTCATAAGGATAAATAGCTGTCCAATATAAACCTGCATACACTATTCGTTTACAGGATTGATTGATTCGCAATTCTGCACTACTTGAAGCAAAAGTAGTTGGATCCGAATCAATATCTGTATATTCCTGATTAAAACCATTGTTGTTTGCAGCTGTATTGAAATTCTGATTAGCTTCGGCAGTAAGAGTTGCTAAATTGGTTGGGGTACCATTAGGATCAGAAGCACTGAATGTGGGCTGAGTAACGGTTCTACTCATCATACTATTACCAACGAAAATTACATCTCCTTTGATTCTCATATTACCTCCTGGTAATCTTGGAGAAAATGTTTTTCCAACCTGCCCATACGACGCTTGGGTCATAAAAAGCAAAATTCCCACCATTGCAATAGCATTGGATAGGAATCTTTTTTTATTATTGCTAAATAATTGTATTTCAGATATTTGCCTCCTGAGTAACAAAGATAAATTCTTGGACATAAAAGCAAAACACTCCAAAAATAGTAGGTGTAAAATCGTAGGTTTTTTCATGGTTTTGGCATTGTATTAAAAATCTTCAAGCTAATTCCCTTGGGGAAGGAACCAGCATTAAAGAAAAGACTATTTATAATTTTGTTCCAAATATTTTTATATAATTTTTGTAACGGTTACTATTAATTAACTTAAAAAACTATCTGTAATGAGATCCCAATCTCATGCTTATGTCATTAATTTTCAACTTTTACAATCACCATTTTACTTGTTGATGGATTGTTTGCCTTCGTTTTCATTTCTTGTTGCGCTTCTTGTAAATTATCAAACATCGTACTATAAATGTAATAGCTACTTGTATTCGCATCATAATAGAACGCTACATTTTTCATTCCTGAAGCTACGGCTTTTGTCAAGAAGGCATCACGTTTAGCAATATCTTTATGTACCGCCATAATCATATAATAGCCACTTGGTGTATTAGCTACACGCTTCATAATTTGCATGTTGGATTGTTCTTCACCAAAATCAAAATCACTTTCTTTAAGTGGGGTTGCACTTACTTTGGTGGTTTCTTTAATACGTTTCAAAGTAGCTTGATCTTGCGCCAATCGGTCGGTATCATTCAACGAATTTGCTCGTTTGATTCTACGTTTTTTCTCAATCTCAACTGCTACTTTTATGTTCTCTAAAGTTTGAACCAATTTGCTATTACTTTGAACACTAGCAGCTTGTTCTGCTTTTAATTGATCTATCGATTTTAAATAACTTACACTCAAGGCATCTGTAGCACTAGCTCCTTTTTTGATACGATCATCATACAAATTCTTGATTTTTGCAATGTTGTCTTCTTGCATTTTGTTCAAGGCCGCAATTTGAGATTTCAACGATTCAATAGCTGCATTATCATTTGAAGTGCTCTTAATTTCTTGTGGCTCTCTTACTATACCTTGCTCACTCAAATCATTTTCCTCTTTCATGTCTCGCAACTCTTTCGCTTTGTTGGCTACTTTTTGATCCAATTGAGCGATTAACGATTGCTGCATTTTACTCGATTCTTCTGCTTGTTTCGCTAAATTATCTATTGCTTTGGCACTCTCATCTTTAACAACTGGAGCTGCTGCGGCTAACTTAGCCAAGCGTATTTTTTCTGCTTCTGCATCGGCTTTAGCTTTAGCATCTGCTGCTAATTTCTCTTGACGTAAACGCTCTGCTTCAGCATCAGCTTTTGCTTTGGCTTCCGCGGCTGCTTTTTGGGCTGCTTCTGCATCGGCTTTAGCCTTAGCATCTGCTGCTAGTTTCTCTTGACGTAAACGCTCTGCTTCAGCATCAGCTTTTGCTTTGGCTTCCGCGGCAGCTTTTTGAGCGGCTTCTGCATCGGCTTTAGCTTTAGCATCTGCTGCTAATTTCTCTTGACGTAAACGCTCTGCTTCAGCATCAGCTTTTGCTTTGGCTTCCGCGGCTGCTTTTTGTGCGGCTTCTGCATCGGCTTTGGCCTTAGCATCTGCTGCTAATTTCTCTTGACGCAAACGCTCTGCTTCAGCATCAGCTTTTGCTTTCGCTTCTGCTGCTGCTTTTTGGGCGGCTTCTGCATCGGCTTTAGCCTTAGCATCTGCTGCTAATTTCTCTTGACGTAAACGCTCTGCTTCAGCATCAGCTTTTGCTTTGGCTTCTGCGGCTACTTTTTGTGCGGCTTCTGCATCGGCTTTGGCCTTAGCATCTGCTGCTAATTTCTCTTGACGCAAACGCTCTGCTTCAGCATCCGCTTTGGCTTTCGCTTCTGCTGCTGCTTTTTGTGCGGCTTCTGCATCGGCTTTGGCCTTAGCATCTGCTGCTAATTTCTCTTGACGCAAACGCTCTGCTTCAGCATCCGCTTTGGCTTTCGCTTCTGCTGCTGCTTTTTGGGCGGCTTCTGCATCGGCTTTGGCCTTAGCATCTGCTGCTAATTTCTCTTGACGCAAACGCTCTGCTTCAGCATCAGCTTTGGCTTTCGCTTCGGCAGCTGCTTTTTGTGCGGCTTCTGCATCGGCTTTAGCCTTAGCATCTGCTGCTAATTTCTCTTGACGTAAACGCTCTGCTTCAGCATCAGCTTTGGCTTTCGCTTCTGCAGCTGCTTTTTGTGCGGCTTCAGCATCGGCTTTTACTTTAGCGTCTGCTGCTAATTTCGCTAATCGAGCTTTTTCAGCCGCTGCTTTTTGAGCGGCTTCTGCATCAGCTTTAGCTTTAGCATCAGCAGCCAATTTGGCTTGACGTTGACGCTCTGCCTCTACTGCTTTTTGGGCAGCTTCTGCATCAGCTTTAACTTTAGCATCCGCAGCTAACTTAGCCAAACGAGCTTTTTCAGCTGCTGCTTTTTGAGCAGCCGTTGGAACAGCTGCTTTCGCTTTTGCTTCGGCATCTGCTTTAGCTTTGGCTTCAGCTACCAATCTTTCTTTATTTAATCGCTCGGTTTCCAGCGCTGCTTTCTGTGCTGCTTCTGCATCAGCCTTAGTTTTAGCATCTGCAGCTAACTTAGCTTTCGCTTCAGCCTCTGCTTTCGCTTTAGCATCAGCAATTTCTTTTAATTTAGCCAAACGCATTTGCTCTCTAGCTGCTTGAGCTTCTTTTCTTGCTGCTTCTAAATTAGCTTTATCAACAGGAGATAATAAGGTACTTTGTTTCGGTTGTGTAGTAGTTGGCTTAGATGGTGCTTCACTAGGCTTAATTAAAGCACCTTCTTCCTCATCGTCACCATAATAGTATGTCTTATTCTTAAATTTATAAGCCAAAACGATATCATGAGATGCTCCAAAATTATCAAAGCCACCCATAGCTTTTTCAAAATTGTATTCAATTGAGATATTAGAAGTAATATTCATCCCAATCCCACCAGACACACCATATAAGGAATTATATCCAGCCTGTGCCCATACTCCTAAAGGAATGGAAAACATGGCTAAGCCAGATAAAACTGTTTTATCTTTTTTGAATTCCGAACGTATCAGAGTAGAAAATTTACTTTTATCAAAAAAACCGTAAGTGTCCAAATAACCCGTGTACATGATATGTGCTTGTACCGCTTTTTCTGGATCATTCTTTAGGATGTTGGAAGAGCTGAAATTATAACTTACTATGTTGTTTAATGCTAAACCGAAATCAAAAAAAGTGGTTCCGTAGTTAATCCCTGGACTAACTGTCAATAAAAAATTAGAAGGAATAGTGTTCAATGAAGGATCTGAAACACCATTAGTAATAACTTTACCAGCATCCAAACCACTTTTATATGCTCCTAAATTTAAACCAAATGTAAGGTTGCTATCTTGTTCTAAAATGACGTTATGTGTAAAATTGGCTACTGCGCCAAAGGTAGCAAGTACACCATAATTTTGTTTAAAAACACCTAAACCAATACCTTGATTTTCTAAAAAACGCCCAGAAAAACTAGCAAAATAAGTGGTCGGAGCATTATCAAATTGAACCCATTGTCGTTTGCTAAATAGCGTAGCTACAGCATTTTGTTCACGAACAAAACTAAATGCAGGATTAAGTACAAAACGATTATATTTTAAGGAAGTACGAATAGGCAGTGAAAACGAAACAACTCCATCCTCAGCGGGTGTAGCTTGAGCATAGAGTTCGTGGTGCATACCATAAAAAAAAGCAATGAATAGTAAAATTTTCTTCATATTATTTTATCACAGTTATTGACCCTTTTTTTACCTTTTTATCTGGTGTAGTGATAATATAATAATAAATGGGATTTACATTTTTAAAATCGATAGGGCTCGTTACATTAGGCCAATCATTTTGATAGTCATTGGTTTGAACTACAACCTCACCCAAAGCACTAATAATTAAAACCTCGGTATTAGTGCCGCTAACGTATGCTTGTGGAATCACCCAAGTATCATTGATAAAATCTCCATTTGGACTGATTACATTAGGGATTTCGGCAACATTAGGGAAAGGATCAGGATCTGTTGTATAGGTTATATCAAAAATTAAATCTTTGGCAACCGTACAACTTCCGGGTTGTGTAATGGTAACTTTATATGTTCCTTTGACTGTGGCACTATATGAGTTAGCAGTAACGTTAGGAATTTGAACTCCATTTAAAAACCACTTATAGCTTGGATTAGTTGCATCTGTAGTTACAGCCACTGCTAAACTTTCTCCAGGAACAATAGCATTAGTAGCAGCCACATTTAGACTTGCATTAAATGTTATTTCTTGCAAATTAATACTAGCATTGGCTTCACATGTACCAAAACCAACTTTCACACTATACTGACCCGGTGTAGAAGCCAAATAGGTCTGATTCGTAGCATTGGCTATCGCAATATTATCTTTATACCATTGATAGGTATTCCCTTTGGTAACCGACAAAGTTGTTGGACCTTGACTAGTACAAAAAGGATTACCCAAACTAGAAGTAATAACAGCTGTAGCTCCAGAACTTGAAGAAGTTACGGTAACACGATTAGAATAGGAATCGGAAGTACATGTGCCATAATTGGTTTCGGCATAATAGACTCCGGGAGAAGTCACAGTATAATTTCCACCTGTTGCAGCAGCAACTTTAGTAGGCAAAACTGTCGGTCCGTTGTCCCTAAACCAATTAAAAGTAAGACCTGGATATTTTAACGGTGAATCATTGGTTCCTACTCCAGGGTTGTCAATCGAAAGTACATATGATCCACCAGAACAAATTACCACATTAGAAACACTATTATTGATGGTAAATTGACTGTCTTGTGGTTTGTAATATGCAGGAAAAGGATTTGAAAGCTGACTGGTTGCTGCAGGTGAAGTACTTCGGATACGTAATCTATACCCCTCTCCACTTGTTGTAACTGGAACAGCAAAAGTAATTTTGGCAGGCGAAGTCGTTATAGCTCCTGCAACAGAAGTATGTAAAACTGTGGGTGAAGCAAAACTTCCGTTACCATCAGACATCTCTACAATAAATTGATTAGAAGCATTAATTCCATTCGTTGGAGTGAAACTAAAATTTACATCAAAAGTATTGAAAGATGGATTTGCACAAATCTGAGTAAATGGGAAAGTAGGTTTTCCTATTGCGATTTGTGCCTGAAGTTTATTTACAAAAGGGGTTAAGCCAATTGAAAAATAAAAAAAAAATTGTACCAAAAAAAAGACCTTATTGTACCTTTTCATGCTTAAATTTGGGGGTTTTTACAAGGTTTTTAGATAAAAAAATAAAAACTTCGATTGTTGGGGGGCAACCAAAGTTTTTATTTATTATAACAATTTAGTTGTTGTTTGAAGCTGTAATTTTAGAGATTCTTAATCTGAAATCAGGTCTTTTTTCATTTGAAAAATCAATAAATGCTTCGGAGTTGTTCTTTTTATCGTATACATTAAAGAAGGCACTATTTCCATACCAATTTTCTAACTCTTCATTCTCTGGGTTAAACTCGGTAAAAATATTTCCTTTACAGAAATTAATGTACAATTGTTCTAATTTAATTTTCTTCAAGTTTGGTGCCGTAACCTCGATTTTAGCATCCAGAACTACAGCAGGATTGAAACCTGAAATAACACTTTTCTTTAATTCCAAAAAGGTGTTTTCAGCTACTCGAACTGCGTCTTTAATTAAACCATTTTGCATATCTGCTGCTAAATCTCCACTATCATTAACAAAAGTAAGATTAGTAGCTACTACATTAGTTTGTTTTTTATTAAAATCTACTTCACTTTTTTGCTCATAAGAAGCTAGGTCAAAACATCTTGAAGCTGAAGTGTTGCTTGAAATATAAGAAGAGCGAATGGCTAATGAATTATCTATTTTACATTGTGCACCATAATTGAATTTGTAATCAATTCCGTTAGCTTTCAATGATACCATTTTATTCATTACTACATCGCCACCATACACTTCGTAAGAATCTCCAGCACAATAGCTTACCATTACATTTTCAATAACTGTTTTGTTTCCAACGCCACCTAAAAACAATCCATTAAAGTTACCACTACCTCTTACTTTTTTACCAGCATACTCAATACGTACAAAGCGTAAAACACCAGATGAAGCAACAGGATTATTTCCTCCATAAACTGTCATGGCATTATCTAAATCATAATTAACTGAAGCTACACCACCAAATTTATTGATTGGAGCATCTCCTAAAATTACAATACCTCCCCAATCACCTGCTTTTTTAACACTACGATTAGAAGTAAAAACAATAGGATCGGTTTCTAAACCATCTGCTATGATAGAAGCACCTTTCGTAATTACTAATGCTGCTCCAGAATCAAAATCACCAATAATTACTGTTCCTGGCTCAATAGTAAGTACTGCATTGTTGTCTACATAAACTGGTCCTTGTAACAGGTACACATTCTTCTTTAACAACTTGGTGTTGGTCGAAATATTTCCAGCCAAAATTTGATTTGGCTCACCATAATCTACTTTTGCAGGTTTAAACTCAGTCCAATTGCTCAACCAATTTGTAGAACCTATGATACCTTTCTCTTGTTGTGCCGAAGCACCACAAAAAACTAATAGCAACAAAGCTAAAAATTGAATACTCTTTTTCATAAGGTTAAGATTTAGGGGTGGGTTATTTTTTCACTCCTATTAAAGAGTGATAAAAGTTTAAGACATTGGTTAAACGAATAAAACTTTTATTTAAAGAAAACTTCTAGTTTTCACCTAAAGAATTCAATGATTTTAAAGTTTCTTCATAAAACAAAATGGCAGAAATTAAATTTCCTTTGTCTGCATAAGGCACCATTTTTCTTTGAAAATCAACTGTAACATCCAAGAAAGAGTTCATACTTTCTGATTGAACAGTCAAAGCTTTCGTGTTATTAGCATCTTCAGGAATACCTAAATCTGTCAATGTAACACCTGGCTTACTTACTAATGCAATATAAGGTAACGTTTTAACTAATACTTTAATTCTCTCGATGTACAATTCCAACAAAGGTCCTTTCTGTAATTGCTCCAATTCCGGCTTCGAGTAGTATTTCTTTACTAAAGCTGTTCTACTAATAATACTTTGAGGCACTTTGGTTTGAGCCGAAGCGAATCCAACCATTAAAAATAATACTAACCCAAAAAAAATAATTTTCCCTTTCATGCTTTTCTTTTTTGTTAATTAAAATGTTAATAACAAAAATAAACAAATTAACTTAACTCACAACTTTTTACGATAATTTTATGAATAAAAAATAGTACATATATTAAAAAAAAATGTAGTTCGTCGATAAAAACAGAAGTTAATCCTTTGTTTTATAGGTGTTTATACGTAATGCATTAACCTTAATTTAACAAGAACCTGAGTTGAAAAAATCAAAAATTTAACAATTACAAATTGTTAATAAACAGTAATTATTTACAAATAAAAAAAGTCTAACTTGGCTTAGTATTCGACTGAAAGTTTAATCTAGAAAGTTTTCGTCTCAATCATTTTCTTTTATCTTTGCTTCATGCAATTTTCATCTATCTTAGGTCAACAACACATTAAAAATCACCTCATTAGAAGTGCCGAATCTGGAAGAATACCTCATGCACAGTTATTTGTAGGACCAGAGGGCTGTGGCACATTAGCCTTGGCAATAGCCTATGCTCAATATATATTGTGTAATAATTCAAATGGCGTGAATGAACATGGGAATGAAAGCTGCAATTTGAAATTTCAAAATTTAGCTCATCCAGATCTTCATTTTATTTACCCAACAGTTAGTACAGAAGAGGTAAAAAGCAAACCTAAAAGCATCGATTTCGTCTCAGATTGGCGTTCATTTGTACTACAAAATCCTTATGGTAGCTTACTGGACTGGTACACTTTTTTGGGTGTACAAAACAAACAAGGAGAAATTAGAGTAGATGACGCACAAGAAATGCTAAAATCTTTAGCATTAAAATCCTACGAAGGCGGCTACAAAATAATGATTATATGGATGGCCGATAAATTGAATACGGCAGCGGCAAACAAGTTGTTAAAACTTTTGGAAGAACCTCCTGAAAAAACTGTTTTCTTATTGATTACTGAAAATGAAGAAGCCATCATATCGACCATTCGTTCCCGATGTCAAGCCATTCATTTTAACGGTATTCCTGAACAAGAAATCACTCAAGCCTTAATCGATTTGCACAAACTTGACCCAAGCTTGGCTCAAAATCTAGCGCATCAAGCTCAAGGAAATTATAATAAAGCCTTGCATTTACTTAATCAAGATGCTGATGATTTGGTTTTTGAAGAATGGTTTGTCGTTTGGGTCAGAGCCGCATTTAAAGCAAAAGGAAATGCATCGGCTATTCAAGATCTGATACAATGGAGTGAACAGATCGCTCTATTGGGTAGAGAAAAACAAAAAAAATTCTTAGAGTTCTGCATCGAAATGTTTCGTCAAGCTTTATTATTTAATTATCAAGCTCATCCATTAGTTTATTTATCTCCTAAAGTTGATAAATTTAAATTGGAAAATTTTGCTCCATTCATTCATGGAAATAACATCAATGATATTTTTCATCAACTTTCGGAGGCATTGTACCATATCGAAAGAAATGGAAATGCAAAGATTATTTTAACTGATTTATCCATTCAATTAACTCGATTATTACATAAAAAATAACAATTATGAACAATACAGCCTCACTTCTATTATTAGTATTTTTGGCCATTACCTTCATCCAATCAGGATATGACAAGATATTCTATTGGAAAGACAATGTAAACTGGCTTAAAGAACACTTTTCGAAAACACAATTAAAAAATCAAGTACCTCTTGCTTTGGCACATATATTAGTACTCGAATTAATTTCTGGCATTCTATGTATTGTTGGAAGCATCGAATTATACATGACTAATGGAAAACTGTACGGATACTATGGTGCCTTATTCTCGTGTATTACTTTGCTAATGTTGCTTTTTGGCCAGCGTTTAGCCAAAGATTATGATGGAGCAAGAACTATAGTAATTTATTTTATACCAGCTGTAATTGCTGTTTATTGGCTCAACTAATTTAATTTTAATATATTATTACCGATATGATTCCAAAACATCCTTCAGAGTCGTTAACCATTTTGACCGATTTAGTTTTACCAAGTGAAACTAATCCCTTGAACAACCTTTTTGGCGGGGAACTTTTGGCCCGTATGGATCGTGCAGCAAGTATAGCAGCACGCAGGCACTCAAGAAGAATCGTTGTAACGGCTTCTGTAAATCATGTTGCATTCAACAGAGCAGTCCCTATTGGTAGTGTAGTTACGGTAGAAGCCAAAGTGTCCCGATCCTTCAAATCCTCTATGGAAATTTATATTGACGTATGGATTGAAGATAGAGAATCTGGTAACCGAACTAAGGCAAATGAAGGAATCTACACTTTTGTTGCTGTGGACGATACGGGTAGACCTGTAGAAGTACCTGCAATTATTCCAGAGACCGAATTAGAGAAACAACGATTTGATGCCGCTTTACGAAGAAAGCAATTAAGCCTGGTTCTAGCAGGAAAAATGAACCCTCATGACGCTACAGAATTGAAAGCCTTATTTAGTTAGACATAATAAAATTTCTTTTTATGTTGAATACTCAATGATGCATCATTAGCATGAAAAAAAAATGTATTTTTACTTCAACTTAAATATAACAACCCTTTTGTTGTGACCATAAAAAATAGTAACCTATACGCCAATAATTAGTTATAAACCTATAAAATTAGATGAAAGAAAAGATGAGTTCAGATAAAGAAGCCAAATTAAAAGCGTTACAATTAACGCTAGACAAATTAGACAAAACTTACGGTAAAGGAACTGTAATGAAAATGGGCGATAAAGCCATCGAAGAAGTAGAAACCATTTCTTCTGGTTCTTTGGGCGTTGACTTAGCCTTAGGAGTTAATGGATATCCAAAAGGGAGAATCATCGAAATTTTTGGTCCTGAATCTTCGGGTAAAACCACACTAACTTTACACGCTATAGCAGAAGCACAAAAAGCTGGTGGAATTGCAGCATTTATAGATGCTGAACATGCTTTTGATAGAAATTATGCTGAAAAATTAGGAGTTGATATTGAAAATTTAATTATTTCTCAACCCGATAATGGAGAACAGGCCCTAGAAATTGCCGAAAATTTAATTCGTTCTGGAGCCATCGATATTGTAGTAGTCGACTCTGTTGCTGCCTTAACTCCAAAAAGTGAAATTGAAGGTGAAATGGGAGATTCAAAAATGGGTTTACATGCTCGTTTAATGTCACAAGCCTTAAGAAAATTAACTGGAACAATTAGCAAAACAAACTGTACCGTGTTTTTTATCAATCAATTAAGAGAGAAAATCGGTGTGATGTTTGGCAACCCAGAAACAACAACAGGTGGTAATGCTTTGAAATTTTATGCTTCTGTTCGTTTAGACATTCGTCGTTCTACACAAATTAAAGATGGCGAAAATGTTTTAGGAAACCGTACCAAAGTCAAAATTGTAAAAAACAAAGTAGCACCACCATTTAAAGTGGCTGAGTTTGACATCATGTATGGTGAAGGAATTTCTAAAACTGGAGAAATTCTAGATCTTGCTGTAGAATTTGAAATTATCAAAAAAGCTGGGTCTTGGTTTAGCTATGGTGAAACCAAATTAGGTCAAGGTCGTGATGCGGTAAAAACTTTAATCAAAGATAATCCAGAATTAGCCGATGAATTAGAAATAAAAATAAAAGCACATATCAAAGAATTGGCTAACGAATAAACCATTCAAAAAATAAAAAAAGCTATCTGTTTTCTACTTTGTTTATGAACAGATAGCTTTTTTTTACCATACTATCTCATAAAAGAAAGAAAAAAACTTAATTTTAAAATCATTGAGAATCGCATATTTAAAAAAATTTGAGTAGCGTGTCGAAATATTAAAAAATAAAGAAGAACAGAAAAAATAGTTCTACCTTACTTTTCAAAGTCTATTAATTTTTTAAGTATAATCGAACGGACCTTTTCTTTTATTTCTTTTCTATATTCACTTGTCAAACCATTGGTTTGTACAATAGCATGAATATATGCACGCATTAAACCCGGACTTCCACTAAAAAAAGTATAAGAAAAACGCTTTTTGTTGTCTGGAAAAGTTATGGGCAAAATCGGTATCTGATGTTCAATGGCTAGTCTAAAAGCGCCATCTTTAAATTCATCTAACACAATAGATTCATCGTCAGGAACGCCCCCTTCTGGAAAAATACAAACACTTAGACCTCTGTTAATTCTCTGCTGGGCAGCTTCAAAAACATCTCTTCTACTTTTAGCTGAACCACGATCAACCAAAATACAAGTTCTTTTATAGAAAAATCCAAACAACGGAATCTTAGACAATTCCTGTTTTCCAACAAAAACAAAAGGATTTTTTATGATGGCCAACATCAACATAATGTCTACCATCGAAGTATGATTGGCCACAATCATATAACTTGTTTTAGCCTCTAAAATTGGCTCTTGATTTACTTTGTAAGTAAAACCCATTCCAAACAAAATAAATTTTGCCCAAACTCGGGCCATCTTAAAAAAATATGGATACCCACTTTCTGTAAGAATCGAGATAACCAAAAAAGGAAACATTACCAAAATAGGAATGGTTATCAAAATGTAAAACCAAACCCTCCAAATTATCCAAAAAAATACTTTCAAAATTCTCATGGTTTCAAAAGTAAGGAATTTTGAATACGAATTGTAAAAAAAATCGAGCAAGAAAATTTAAATCCTACATTATTTTGGAGACAACCAAGGTTTAGGATTAATGTAATGCACGTTTTGACATAAAGTAAATTTCAAGATGGTCTTTCCATCAGAATTGGTACGAATAGTTCCTAGACTTTGTTTAGTGCTTACCTTATCGCCCTTACTGACATTAATTGTACTCAAGTTTTGGTACACGGTAAAATAATCCCCATGCTGAATCATCACCGCCTTGTTATTTGAAATAGCAATAACCGAAAATACTTCTCCTGCAAAAACCGCTCTTGCGTGAGCGCCATTATAAGTCGCAATAGACAATCCACTATTTTGAATCGTAAGAGTTTTATATACGGGATGGGCCTGGGTACCAAAACCAATAAAAACCTCGCCTCGATCTACTGGCCAAGGTAATCTTCCTTTATTTGCTTTAAAATTATCAGAAACTAATTTACTTTCTGAAGTCAACTCCATTTTGGTTGATGAAACGGGGGCAATGGCTACAGCTTTGGATGGATTGTCTTTAACAGGAACAACTATTTCTTTCGGTTTAGCATCTTTCTTACTCCCACTTTTGGCTTTTTCGGCCAAAGCTTTTTCCTTAGCCAATTTATCTGCCAAAGCCTTCTCTTTAGCAGCTTTTTCTTTGAGTGCTTTTTCTTTGGCAGCTCTGGCTAAAGCTGCTTTTCTATTGGCTTCGGCTATAGCCTTACGTATTAATCGGTCTATTTCTCTGTCGATATTACGAGCCTCTTGCTGTTTCTTTTTGATATCAGCAGCAATCTTTTTTTTGTCCTTTTGTAGCAAATTCACAATTTTCTGTTGTTCCTTTTTGGCCTCCTCCAATGATTGTTTTTCTTTTTCATTTTCGGCTATAAGACGTTCTTTTTGATTTTTTTGAGCTTTCAACTGTTGATAAAAGCTCATTAATTCTTTTGATTTGAGTTCAATTTCTTTGCCTTGTGCTTTGCGATAACTCGCATATTGCTTCATATATTGAAGTCTTTTATAGGCTTGCAAAAAACTAGAAGACGACAGTATAAACATCGCCTTACTCTCTTCTGAACGACTCTTGTAGGATTTGAGAATCATCTCAGCATAATCAACTTTTAGCAAATTCAATTCATTGTCTAAACGGTCAATTTTCAACTCGTTGGTCTGCATATCATTGCTTAACAATTGTGTTTGCTTCTCGGTAGTTTGAATTAAAGTTTCTTTGAGTTTTATCTTTTTCGTTTGCAAATCCATTACTTCAACGGCCGTTTTTTCTTTCTTTTTTACGGTCAGTAACTTCTTTTCATTATCAATAATCTCTTTTTGAATCTTAGCTTTTCGGAGTTCTAGATTTTCTTGTTGGGATTTTTGAGCAAATACAAAAGTGGTAAAACCAAGTAATACTAAACTAAAAAGAGACTTAGGCATGTAGCTTTATTTTTTTTGCAAAAATAGTTATTTCTAAAGTAGAATTTAAAAAAGCACTATTTAATCTTAAGATAAAATAGTGCTTTTAGTATAACTTAAAAAAAGATTACATATTGTATAACCAACTTGCTGGATTATTATAAGTAGCATTTTGAGAGATGGTAAATTTAAGTACCGTTTTCCCTTCGCTGTTGGTTCTAATTTTTCCTAAATTTTGCTTAATCCCTACTTTATCACCTTTAGAAACCGTTACAGAACTTAAGTTTTGATAAACCGTAAAACAATCTCCATGCTGAATCATTACCGCTTTGTTTACAGGAGAAAGCACCATAATGTTGGTCACTTCTCCAGCAAAAACAGAACGTGCATAAGCTCCTGACTCTGTAGTAATCTCTACACCACTATTGTTGATTACAAGTGTTGGATAAACTGGATGTGGCTGTTTACCAAAACCTAGAGACACAAACCCTTTTTCTACTGGCCAAGGTAACTTGCCTTTGTTGGCTCTAAAGTTATCGGCCAAAATTTTAGCCTCAGCTGTTAATGCAATTCTTGAGGACGATCCACCTGTTGCCGTTCCGTCTTTGGCCGCTTTTCTGTTAGCCTCGGCAATGGCTTCTCTAATCAATCGATCGATCTGACGGTCAATGGCTTTGGTTTCGGATTGTTTTTTACGAATCGCAGCCATAATTTTGTTTTTGTCTTTCTTGATAGCATTGACCAAACGCAATTGTTCTTTCTTCTGTTTTTCTAATGCTAAACGCTCTTTTTCTCTTTCGGCAATAATCTTTTGCTTTTCCTTTTTCTGAATAGCTAAACGGCCATTGTAGTCTTGCAATTCGAGTGATTTGGATTTAATCTCTTCACCTTGCATTTTTCGAAAACTAGAATACTGCTTCATGTATTGCGCTCGCTTGTAAGCTTGCAAGAAATTTTCAGAAGACAATAAAAACATCGCTCTACTCTCTTCTGACCTACTTTTATAGGACTTAACAATCATTCGAGCATAATCTTCTTTAAGTATTTCTAGCTCTTTTTTAAGTTTATTGATTTTTACTTGGTTTATGTACATATCATTTCCCAAGATCTTAGCCTGCTTTTCGGTAGTCTTGATTAATTTTTCTTGCAATTTGATTTTGTTGGCTTGCAACATTACCACCGTAACTGCCGATTTTTCTTTTTTCTTAACCGATTGTAACTGGCTTTCATTTTCTCTAATTTCTTGAAGAATCTGTGCTTTGCGTTGTTCTAACTTTTCTTGCTGGGATTCCTGTCCCCAAACCAATGAAGTCAAACACAAGAAAAGTATACTAAGGAGAAATTTTGGCATATCAAAAATATTTTGATTCAAATTTACTTAATTAAAATTCTTTTATAGCCACTTGGGACACTATATGGAAAAGAAAGTGCTTCGTTTACAGTTATGTTATTATAATTGAGTTTGATTTCGGTTTTCCCTTTGGGTTGAAGGGCTACTATTTGAACATTAGAAGGCAAAGTTACATTCGTATGTTGTTCAAAAACACCATAAGCAACTTCAATGCTTCTGCCCTCTTTGGCTTGCGCAATTTCTTGTTTTTGTAGCACAAACTTTAAGGCATCAATAAAAAAAGATTTTTGAGTGTTCTCTTTAGACAAATCTTCTAGTTTATACTTTTGATCTGCCTCAAGGGTTTCTTTATATTTACCTTTTGTCAAATCATCTATAGCTTGTCCTACTAACAAATTTTGAATTTTTGAATAATCCAAATCCGTTCCAAGCCATTGACTCAACCCTTTAAAATCACCTTCAAAATAACTCCCATTAACTTTTTCGTAATAACTTACTCCTTCTGGAGTAATTAAGGCTTTGGCCATTGTAATTCCCAAAAAACGAACACTCACTAATATTTGTTCGTCTTTTTTTATTTTAATCTCAGCCGTTACATTTTGTGACATCTTTTCATCAGCGTAATTCGCGCTAGATTTGATATACAAAGTCGAAAAATCATTTTTGTTTTGGTATAATTTTTCGATGACAGTACTAGTAGTATTCTTGTTTTCTTTTGGTGCAGCAGTCATCACCACACCCGACTTAGATTTACAAGAAATCAGTGTTATGAGAACAAAAAGTAATCCGTATTTCTTCATTATTTCTTTTCTTTTACTAATTGATTGGCTTTGGAAAAAAAGAAATCTTTTTTAGCCATATCTCCAAGACCATTAAATGTTTCGCCTAATTGAATATAAAAATTAGTTTCTAAAACTGGATTTTCAATCACATAATCTATTCCAGTTTCTAACACATCTTTTGCTTTTTTAAATTGTTGTAATTGGTTGTATCCCAAACCAGCATAATAATAAAAATGAGGTTGCGATGGATAACGTTCTAACAAGGATTGTGCCTTTTTAGACAATACCTCATATTGTTTCATCTCGGTGTAAGCTTGTAGCAACAAGATAGGTGTTTCTAGTGGCAAGTTAGGGTCTGTTACTAATGCCTTTTCATAATACTTTACAGCTTTTTCCCATTGTTTTTTGTTGTAGTAAAAATTACCAACTTCTTTGGCAACAGGAACCTTTGGGTCGGCCTCCAACATAGTAATTGCTTTTTCTAAATCGGCATCGTATTGTGGATTTTTTCCAGCGAAAAGTAAAAACTCATTCAGCACTCGATGTTTAATTTTAGTGTCAATTTTATTACTAGCCAACACTACATTCATTGATTGAACGGCTTTTGGACCGTCATTTTTCTCGATATGAAATTTAAATAGACTTACTTGCGCCCACTCCGAAGTTGGAATTTCTCTTTCTAACTTTTTAGCTACTTCGAGCATTTTCTCAACTTCATTATTTTTGGAGTAGCGATAGATCAAATCGATATAATTGGATTCCTCTTTTGGAAATTTCTCAATCTGTCCAATCAAATGGTCAATCTCAGTATTTTGATATTTCCCTTGCGATAAAATTCGAATTTTATAGGCTTCTCTCTGATCTGATTTTCCAACCGTTTCATTCAATTGATTGATTAATTCCAAAGCTTTGTCGTATTGGTTCGTTGCCATGTACAAACTCACCAAATCTTCCTTAAAATTTGGATCCAATGGAATTAACTTTTGAAGTACCAAAATACCTTGGGTATACGATTTAGTAGCATAAGCCACATCGTACATTCCTACCCAAAACCATTTATTTTTTGGATCAATGCTGGTTGCTTTTTCGAAAGAAGCATAAGCACTTTCATAATTTTTTAATGCTAAATAGTTTTTGCCCAACTCATAATGTACAGCAGCGTCATCGGGCTGTAATTTCAAGCATTTTTCAAGGGATACAATAGCTTTATCATAATTCTCAATTCCCTTTTGCTTTAATGCTTCATAAAAAGAATCTTGAAATTCGTTGGTAGCCATAGCAATCTCTTCTGGTTCAGCTTGTGCCTGAACGAAAGTTGGAATTCCAAAGAATCCTATAACCAAGAATGCTACAATACTACGATTCATTTTACGTTTTTTTTATTCTAAAACCGAATAATCTCCAATACTTATGCTTGTAAAATTCCCGTCATAGGTAACGTGATTTCCAATCATCGCATTATCTAAAGTTGCGTTTTTGATGTGAGCGTGCGTTTGTATCAAACTGTTTTTGATGGTTGAATCAAAAACGTGGCAAGCTTTTCCTAAAGATACATTAGGTCCAATAGTTACGTTAGATAAAACAACATTCTCACCAATAAAACAAGGTGGAATAATAGTCGCATTCTCTAATTTCGCTGAAGGATCAATCAAATTAACACCGTCTTGCTGCAAGAATCCTAGCATACGACCATTCGTTTCAACCGTTACATTTTTGTTTCCGCAATCCATCCATTCGTCTACACTTCCGGTTTTGAAAACTTTGCCATTGGCCATCATTCCTTTGATACCGTCGTTGATTTGGTATTCTCCTCCATTTTGGATGTTGTTATCCAATACTTTCTGTAACTCTTGCTTAAGTACATCTACGTCTTTGAAATAGTAAATCCCGATAACGGCTAAGTCACTCACGAACTCTTTTGGTTTTTCTACCAATTCTACGATTTCATTTTGAGCATTTAGTTTTACTACGCCATAAGCTTCTGGTTCGTCAACTTGTTTTACCCAAATTACAGCATCAGCTTCTGGATCTAACTCAAAATCGGCACGAATTAAAGTGTCCGCGTAAGCAATAACTGCTGGCCCAGACAACGATTCTTTGGCACACATAATCGCGTGGCCTGTTCCCAACGGTAAATCCTGTCGGTAAATAGAAGCTTTCGCGCCTAATCCTTGGGCTAATTCTTGTAAACTTGACACGACATCGTCTCCAAAAAAGGCTTCGTCTCCTAAAATAAAAGCAATCTCTTCTATGGGTTGTTTTAAAATTTTGGCAATATCTTCTACTAATCTATGTACGATAGGTTTACCTGCAACAGGAATTAATGGTTTTGGAACGGTTAAAGAATGTGGTCTTAAACGAGACCCACGTCCCGCCATTGGTACTATTATTTTCATTATAAATTTGTATTAAGATTTTAGAATTAAGTATTAAGACAAAACGAAATACTCTTCTGATTATTTTTTTACCAGCTTTTATTCAAACACTGCCTTTACCGACTGCGAACTGAACACTAAAAGCTGAACACTGTTTACTATTTTACTCCCGTGCTACCAAAGCCTCCAGCGCCTCTAGAGGTCTCAGATAATTCATTGACCGCGACCCACTCGGCACGTTCGTGTTTGGCAATTACTAATTGAGCGATGCGTTCTCCATTTTGGATTACGAAAGTCTCATTGGATAAATTTACTAAAATCACACCAATTTCTCCTCTATAATCGGCATCAATTGTTCCTGGCGCATTGAGAACGGTGATTCCGTTTTTGGCCGCCAAGCCACTACGAGGTCTTACTTGTGCTTCGTAACCTATGGGTAATTCAATAAACAAACCTGTTTTTACGATAGCTCTAGACAAAGGTGCTAAAGTAATGGGTTCGGTTATATTCGCACGCAAATCCATTCCTGCCGAAGCGATGGTTTCATAATGAGGTAAATCGTGTGCGGATGTATTGATGATGTTGATAGTCATTTTTTGTTTAAATCTAAAAGTCTTGATTACTACTTGGCCCTAGCCCTGATGGAAGCGGCATCCTGTGGTCCTGGGGTTCAGGACCACAGATATAGCGTACAGCAGGAAATAGCTCCTTCTTATTTTTTTCGTTTAATAATATTTAAAATTGTGGTTTTCTCATTGTGATAAATGAAATAAAGAAACGCAAGCAATAACGGAATTCCTACGAAATAATTTTCTCTAAATCCGTAAAAAGAAATTACCGAAAACACAATAGAGATTCCTAAATATGCCCCTATTTTCTCCATATCATAAGGAATTGGATAGTATTTATTGCCTAAAATATAGGAAATTAACATCATACTTCCATAAGCTGAAATCGTAGCAATAGCCGAACCGTAATAGCTAAAGGTTGGAATTAAAATATAGTTTAGTAACAAAGTCAAAAGTGCACCAACTATAGAAATATACGCTCCAATAATCGTCTTGTCTGTTAACTTATACCAAACCGAAAGATTGTTGTAAATCCCCAAAAAGAAGTTGGCCAAGATAATCAATGGGACCACTTTCATCGCTTCCCAATACGATTCATTGTCTAATAATAAAAGTTTTAAAATATCAGCAAAAACGATTACTCCCAAAAGAATCAAAGAACCAAAAATGACAAAATATTTGGTAATCATCGCATAGGTTTGTGGCGCGTTCTCGTTACTAGCATGGCTGAAGAAAAAAGGCTCAATTCCTAATCGAAAAGCTGTGGCAAAAAGTACCATAAAAAGCCCTAATTTATAACAAGCAGAATAAGCTCCTACTTCGGATTTGGCAATGTTGTCTGGCAACCAATAATTTAATAAAATTTTATCAAAATGTTCGTTTACCGCAAAAGCAATTCCTGCAATTAAGATTGGTAAACCATAACGCATCATTTTTTTCCAAAGTACGGCATCAAAATTGCGTTTTAAAGAAACATAATCAGGAGAAAGCACTACAAAAGTTAGTAAACTCGCTAACAAATTGGACACAAAAATATACCCGATTTCAAAATTATCGACATACATATTCCCTAGAAAAGAGTCGGGACTATCGGCATAAATTTTAGGTAAAACCAATAAGAAATAAAGGTTGAGTGCTAAGTTTACGACTACATTCCCTATTTTGATGATAGCATACATCATAGGGCGTTTGTTAGCCCTTAATTTTGAGAAAGGAATAATCACTAGGGCATCTAAAACCAAAATCCAAATAGAATAGGTAATGTATTGCACATCTACATGAGCCCAGGTAGCTAAAGTGTTTCTGAAAATTAAAGCCCCAAACAAAAAGAAAATGGATGACCAAAAAATAGAAATGGTACTAGTGGCAATGACATTTTCTTTGTCGGTTTCAGCACTATAAAATCGGAAAAAAGCAGTCTCCATTCCGTACGATAAAATCACGTTGAAAAAAACCATCCAAGAGAGAACGACAGATACTTCGCCATACTCTGCTGTTGGTAAAATCCCGGTGTACAAGCGCACCAATAAAAAACTGAGCATACGAGGTAAAACAGTTGCTAAACCGTATATCGCAGTTTGTTTGAAAAGACTTTTATATAATCCCAAAGTAGTTTGGTTTTGATTTGACTTAAAAAAACAAAAATAGGGAATTCACGGTTGACTTAGTAAAAAAAATTTAACCGCATGGATTGTGGTTAAATTTAAACATTGAAGTCATTGAAGTCTTTTTTGAATAGCAACTGTTATTTGAACCATATAAGACATATTAGGTCATATAAGAATAGTAGCCGTTTACTTTGGTGTTAAATTTAACCACAAAGTAAACAAAGGGTTACTCAAAATACACAAAGGAAATTAATCTTTTATTTCAAACGTGACTTATACGACCTTATATAGTAAAAAATTAACCGCAAAGAACAAAAAGATTTACACAAGGTTCACAAAGAAAAAACTTAAATGACCTTATATGCCTTATATGTTTAAAATTTTATGAAAGCCCCTCTTCATTGATGATTTTCAAAAAATGAAAGCCTTTAGGCACATACCCTTGGTTGTAATAAAAACGATGCGCATTAAAGTTTCCTGTAAATGCATCCAAAACGATCATGGTGCAATTCGTAGCTTTGGCTTTAGCATCGATATAGTCCGTCATCATTTTTCCAATGCCTTTGGCGCGATGATCGGGATGCACCACAAAATTATCGATTTCGATATATTTTCCAGACCATAATTTATACCCTTGCCAAAAACCCGTAATACCCAAACAAACGTCACCTGCAAAAACGGCAAGCTGTTTATAGTTGTGTGGAATCATTTCTGTTAGATACCTATCATATTTTTCAATGGTAAATGTGGGGTACAAATGACGCATCATGTCAATACGAGCCAGCATCTCTTCTTTAGTGCTCAATTCTCTAAGTTGAATTTCCATAGGTTATTTTAAAAGTGTAAAATTAGAGAAAAAGAGATGAGTTGGAAAGATGTGGGAAGGTGAATTTTGGGAAAATCTAATAAAAAAAACTAGTTCATTCTAAAATTTGTTTGCAAGCTAAAAGAAAACATCAAAGCAATATAAATCTAATTCTTACGGTTTTAAACTAAAAAAAAGCCATTGGCACAATTTTAGTTACAGTACAGACAAACTAACCCAAAATTAAAATGCATAAAAAATTACTTTCTTTACTACTATTTTCTATACTTTCTACTTTAGCTTATTCACAAAAAAAAGGAAAGATGGCCTTACCCATTATAGAAGAAGAAATAGCAACTTCTGTATGGGAAAGTAAAAAAACAAAGTCTAATTCTTGGTTAGTCATCTATGACCAGAAAAAAATAGACTCAATTTTTGCCATAAAAGTGCTGGTTAGCACCAATGAAAAACCAAAGCAAAAACAACAAGTATTAAAGTGGAATCATAAGAAATATTAAAAACAAAAAGAGCCAACATCTGTTGGCTCTTTTTGTTTTTGTGTATAGAACGAATTAAGCATTCAAAGCTTCTGCTCCACCAACGATCTCTAAGATTTCGCTAGTAATGGCAGCTTGACGGGCTTTGTTATACGTTAACTTCAATTGATCACGTAATTCCGTTGCATTATCTGTTGCTTTATGCATAGCAGTCATACGAGCGCCATGTTCTGAAGCAAATGAATCTCTAATTCCTTTATATAATTGCGTTTTCAATGATTTAGGAATCAAAGTCAACACGATTTCTTCTTTTGAAGGCTCAAAAATATAATCTCCAGGAGTAACTGATTTATCTGCTTGGATAGGAGCTAATGGCAAAAACTGTTCGGTTTGAACGATTTGAGTAGCAGCATTTTTAAATTGGTTGTATACCAATTCAATTCTATCATAATTACCAGCAATAAATTGTTGCGTTAAATTATCAGCAATTGTAGCTACGTTTTCAAAACTCAAGGCGTCAAAAACTTTACTCTCGTTACCCACTACAGTAAAACTTTTGCCCAAAACATCGTTTCCTTTTTTACCAATAGCAAAAATATCTACTTGTTTCCCTGAGTAATAGTCTGCACGTGCTTTGACTTCCTTGATTACGTTAGAATTAAAAGCACCACACAAACCACGATTAGAAGTAATAGCTACCAATAACACTTTTTTGATTTCTCTTTGTGTAGTATACTCACCTCCTACATCACCATCTAAGGTAGCAGAAAGGTTTTGTAGTAACTCCGTTTGTTTTTCAGCATAAGGACGCATCGCAGTGATGGCATCTTGTGCTTTTTTCAACTTTGCAGCAGAAACCATTTTCATTGCCGATGTAATTTGCATCGTAGATGAAATGGAAACAATTCTATTACGGATTTCCTTTAAATTAGCCATTTAATTGTAGTATTAAGAGTTAAGTATTAAGTATTAAGTACCACGAAATCTTGATACTTAATACTCTTTACTTAGTACTTTTTAGTTATATTTTGCTGAAATTTCTTTTGCTGCAGCTTCGATTACATCTGTAATTTCGTCTGTCAATTTTCCTGCTTTCAAAGCATCTAAAGTTGCTCTGTTTTTGTTGTTCATATACTCTAAGAAATCTTTTTCGAATTCTTTTACTTTATCAACAGGAACATTTCTCAACAAGTTTTTAGAACCCGCATAAATAATTGCGATTTGGTCTTCAACAGTATAAGGGTCGTTCAAACCTTGTTTCAAGATTTCAACGTTTCTTTTTCCTTTTTCAATTACATTCAAAGTAACAGCATCCAAATCAGAACCGAATTTAGCAAACGCTTCCAATTCACGGAATTGTGCTTGGTCTAATTTTAAAGTACCCGCTACTTTTTTCATTGATTTAATTTGAGCGTTACCACCCACACGAGATACAGAGATACCTACGTTAATCGCTGGACGAACCCCAGAGTTGAACAAATCTCCATCCAAGAAAATTTGACCATCTGTAATCGAAATTACGTTTGTTGGGATATAAGCTGATACGTCACCCGCTTGTGTTTCGATAATTGGTAAAGCTGTTAATGAACCACCACCTTTAACGATTCCTTTTAATGAATCTGGTAAATCATTCATGTTTTTAGCGATAGAGTCATCAGCAATTACTTTACAAGCTCTTTCTAATAAACGAGAGTGTAAGTAGAAAACGTCACCAGGGTAAGCCTCACGTCCTGGAGGTCTTCTTAACAAAAGAGACACCTCACGGTAAGCTACCGCTTGTTTAGATAAATCATCATAAACGATTAATGCTGGACGACCAGAATCTCTAAAATACTCTCCAATTGCAGCACCTGCGAAAGGAGCATATACTTGCATTGGAGCTGGATCAGAAGCATTAGCTGCAACGATCACTGTATAAGCCATTGCTCCTTTTTCTTCTAACATTTTTGCAATTCCAGCAACGGTAGAAGCTTTTTGACCAATAGCTACATAGATACAGAATACAGGTTGACCTGCATCGTAAAATTCTTTTTGATTTAAGATAGTATCGATACAAACTGTTGATTTACCAGTTTGACGGTCACCAATAACCAACTCACGTTGTCCACGTCCTACAGGAATCATAGCATCAACTGCTTTTACACCTGTTTGTAATGGTTCAGTTACTGGCTGACGGAAGATAACTCCAGGAGCTTTTCTTTCTAATGGCATTTCGTATAATTCACCTGTGATTGGTCCTTTACCATCAATTGGCTGACCTAAAGTGTTTACTACACGTCCTACCATTCCTTCTCCTGTTTTAAGAGAAGCAATACGTTGTGTTCTTTTGGCAGTAGAACCTTCTTTGATTCCAGTTGATGGTCCTAAAAGTACCACCCCTACGTTGTCTTCTTCTAGGTTCAAAACGATTGCTTCTAACCCATTTTCAAATTCAACTAACTCACCATATTGAACATTAGATAGCCCGTAAACACGAGCAATACCATCTCCAACATTAAGTACTGTTCCTACTTCTTCTAGTGTAGCACCAGATTCAAAACTTTCAACTTGCTTCTTTAATATTGCTGAAATTTCAGCAGGTTTGATTTCCGCCATCTTACTTTATAATTTAGACACTTAAATGTGTGATAAAACTAGTTACTTAATTCTCTTTTTAAAACTTGCAATTTGTTAGCAACAGAAGCATTGTATTGCTTGTCACCTATTCTTAAAATAAAACCTCCAATGATAGCAGGGTCTATTGTATTTTCAATTTGAATTTTTTTATCAGAAAGGGTGGCAATTTTAGCCAACACTTTAGCTTCTAAAGCAGCATCCATAGGAATTGCTGTAGTAACTTGTGCCACTTCAACACCATTCATGATATCAAATAATTTGTTGTATTCTGAAGCAATATCTTCTAGAATTTCGAATCTTTTGTTTTCGAATAATAGATGAAATAAGCCTTTGGTTACACCATTTGCAGAAGCAAAAACTTCTAAAAGGGCTTGTTCTTTAACCTCAACTTTCAAAGTTGGATTTTGAATGAAAGTGCTTAATTCTAAATTAGAAGCAATAGTGTCACCTATCAACTTCATATCATTGTTCACTGCTTCCGCAACTTGCTTTGCATTGGCAATGTCTAGAATTGCTTTCGAATATCGAATTGCTGCTCTTGTACCTGCCATGATTAGTTCAATTTAACGTCTCCTAACATTTTCTCAACCAATTTAGTTTGAGCTTCTTTGTTAGATAATTCGTCTTTTAATACTTTTTCTGCAATACTCAATGACAAAGTAGAAACTTGTAATTTCAACTCATTCATAGCCGCATTTTTTTCACTTTCGATTGCCGCTTTCGCTTGCTCGATCATTTTTTGACCTTGAGCTTGTGCTTCATTTTTGGCATCAGCAACGATTTTTTCTTTCATTTCACGAGCTTCTTTAAGCATAGTATCACGCTCTACTCTCGCTTCTTGTAAAATACGTTGGTTGTCTGCTTGCAAATCTTGCATTTCTTTCTTTGCATTTTCAGCAGATTCTAAAGCATTTTTGATTCCTTCTTCTCTTTCGTTTACTGCGTCAAGAATTGGTTTCCATGCAAATTTTTTCAACAAAAGAATCAATCCAACAAATATTACTATTTGCCAAATAAACAAACCAAACGAAAAATCATTTATTAACTTATCCATTTTTATCTCTATTATATAATTTTAATGTTTTAATTTTAAAACAATAGTCACAACCAACCGTTGTAACTATTGTTTTTTAGTCTT
This sequence comes from Flavobacterium sp. UM26, assembly GCF_057922445.1. Classification (NCBI taxonomy): domain Bacteria; kingdom Pseudomonadati; phylum Bacteroidota; class Flavobacteriia; order Flavobacteriales; family Flavobacteriaceae; genus Flavobacterium; species Flavobacterium myriophylli. The sequence goes on from NZ_JBVHCY010000005.1 coordinate 125,983, forward strand.
TAATTAAGATGCGAATAACGCAGCGAAACCAATACCTTCAATAAGTGCAGCTGCAATAAGCATAGCTGTTTGGATTTTTCCAGAAGCTTCTGGTTGACGAGCAATAGCGTCCATTGCTGAACCACCAATTTTACCAATACCTAAACCTGCTCCGATTACAATTAATCCTGCTCCTACAATAGTTGGAATTTGCATAATATATATATTAAAAATTAAACATTCAATTTGAGGTTAGAGGTTAGAAATTCGAGGTTAGAAAATTTCTAACTTCTCACTTCTAATTTCTAACTTTTAATGGTGTGCTTCTTCGTGGTGGTGCTCTTCGTTACCAGCTCCAAAATAAAGAGCAGACAACATAGTAAAGATATACGCTTGAAGGAAAGCCACTAATATTTCTAGAATAGAAAGTGCAAATGCCAATCCAAATGACAAAGTACTTCCGATCCAGCTTTTGAAAATAAACATCAACCCGATAATACTCATCAATACTACGTGACCTGCTAAAATGTTAGCATACAAACGTATCATCAATGAAAATGGCTTAATGATGGTTCCTAATAATTCGATAGGCGCTAGGATAAATTTCATTGGTGTTGGTACTCCTGGCATCCAGAAAATGTGTGCCCAATAATTTTTATTAGCGGTAAATGTTGTGATTAAATACGTTAAGATAGCTAATGAAAAAGTAATCGCAATATTACCTGTTACATTGAATCCAAATGGAGTTAACCCTAAAATATTCAAGAAAAAGATAAAGAAGAAAATAGTCAATAAATAACTCATGTATTTTTTGTACCCTTTCTCCCCAATATTCGGAATTGCAATCTCGTCTCTTACATAGATTACTAGAGGCTCAAAGAAACGTCCTACTCCCTTCGCAATACCTCCATTTTTAGCATAAGATTTGGCTAAACTAGTAAACAATACCAACATTAAAATAGAAACTAGCAAAATACCAATTACACTTTTAGTAATTGACAAATCTAATGGACGAACATTTGTTGGATGACCGTGCTCTTCAGTAAGTGTACCTTTAGCATCGGTTTTATAAATTTTTTCGTGGTGTAATTTGTAGAAGTTACCGTTGTGCTCTGCAACATCGGCTACAGGGCCGTGGTGAAATTCAGCTGAAGAGAATACTTGCAAACCATTATCCCAAAGAATAATTGGCAATGAAAATCCGTAGTGTTCTCCAGTTTCTTTATTGGCATTAAAATTAAAAGAATGTGAATCTAATAAGTGGTGATTGATGAATTCTTTGATTTCTGATTTTACATCTTGTGGCTCAGCATGCGCACCTTCTTGTTTCCCTTCGTGAGCAACTGCTCCTTCATGTGCTTCAACCTCAACTTTTGTACTATCAACAACAGGGTTTGCTGTAGATAATAAAGGAAGAAATGCTACTAAAATTGCTACTAAAAATCGAAGTGGTTTGTTTGAAATCACCATAACAGTTAATTATCTTAATTTATTACGTTTCTGAAATTTGGTGCAAAGGTACATTTTTTATTAATATGCAAAAGAATATAAAAAATAATTTTTTTGCGGATTTGGCTTTTTCAACCCCCTATTTTTGCTTTTCGTTTACTAAGCGAATAGTGAAAAGTGTCTCAATTAGCAAAAAGAGAATAAAAAGTGCAAAAAAGTTTATTTTTTCGGCAGAATTTTGAAGAGTTGCTACTTTTAATATAGGGCGCAACAAGAGGTAACAAAACACCATTTTTACACTGGTCACCAGTAAAAAACTCATCCCTACGTTATCTAAACTTTTCCTTTTAACAAATAGCAAAACACAAACAACCAAAAATGTAAATAAAGTAAACCAAGCATAAAGTTCTGGTAAAGAATAAATAAATTCTTGGGTATTAATTTTTAATACAAAAAACAGCCCTTCGTGTACTCCAAAGGCAATTAGTATAGCTAACAAAAGGGGAAAGATTTTTTTAAAAAAAGAGGTATTCATTATTGATGTTTATTGATTTCATTTACTTGTCGGTACACATTGTACATTGCCAAAAAAACACCAACAATAACTAAAATTTTAACGTAGTATACTTTTGGACTCGGGTGATTCTCATCTAACCAATGCCCTAAATAAGCAAATAAAAAAATCAATATTCCCATTTGGATAGGGATATTGATTAAGGCCAACCATTTATTAGGTTTTCGTTTATTTGGATTGGGTTCCATCCTTTTTGTTTTCTATGGTTTGCATCACACAAGTGGCTGTAAAATGAGCACCAGGTTCAATAGCCAACTTTCCTATACACACTTCGCCTTCTACAGAAGCTGTTGCTTTGATATTAAGTAATTCGTGTACCGTTATTTTTCCGTTATAAACCCCTTCGATATCCGCATTTTTGCAAACAATATTACCAATTACTTTTCCAGAAGGACCAATTACTAATTTCCCATTCGAAGTAAAATTTCCAATCAATTCTCCGTCTAATCTAAAATCGGCAGGGGAAAAAATATCGCCTTTAATATGAGTCGCTTCTACAATTCTATTGGTCTTACCTAATAAATCGGTGTAAGGTGGTTTATCTTTTTTATCAAACATAATTTAAAGATTTTTTGAACCTACATAAGCATCTAAATTCTTTTTCATTTGGACAATCTTATAATTTTCATCACTTATAGTAATAGCCTTTTGTACCTCTGAAGGTGACCCTTTTTTATTAAAAATCACCGAGACATCATTCGCATATATTTCTGATTGGAATCCGTGTATACAAAAGATACGTTCTTTGTCTGTATAATTGTCGCAAGTATAATATAAGTTTTGCAGATTTTCTTTAGCCATAAAATCCAAAACTTGCTTTTCGATAGCTCGTTCTTGTTTGTAATCCTCGATAGGAATTCTAAAGATAATCTTCCACTTTTTGGTGTCTACCGTACTAAAAGCCATTCGTTCCAAAATAGGAATTTGCGTGGTAATAATCTCTTCCGCTTTTTTTCCTTCTTCGGTATTCGCATAGGTGTCGGCTACATATTGCATCGCTTCTTTGTAGGCTGGCAATCCTTTTGTTTTAGCCAACGCATTCGCCTTGAGCAACTCAAACTTGGCTACAATTTCTTCGCCGGTCAACTGATTAATCATCGTGTTGCAACGCGCAATTACCGCAGCAAATTTTTCGTCCTTAAACCATTCGTAGCATTCCTTGTATTTGTTCTCTGGTGAATCTTTGTCTTTGGCTCCATCAAAAGTTGGATCATTGATGATTTTAGCATATCTCGAATCAGGGAATTGAGTAGTAATCGCGTTCTTAATGGCTACGGCTTTAGCTTTATTCGTGATTTCGTATATTTTATACAAATTGTATTGAGTAGGAGGAATCAGTTTTTCATCGGGATGAAAGCTTAGTAATTGTTCCAGCTTTGTACTGGCTAAGTCATACTCTTTGAATTTTTCTTTGTAAACTACACCCAATTGGTAATATCCTGTATTTCTTTCTTTGGTAATACTGTCAATTGCTGAAGATTGAGTAGGTAATTGATTTAAATAATAAGCCAAAGTGTAACGCGGTTCTTCAACAGCTTTTTCTTTAACAACATCATTATAAGCTATTATTTCATCTGTTGGTTCATTAGCTCCTTTTTTTACATTTGAATACAACCAGTTTTCGACCAAAGCACGATTTCCAAACATTTTTTTGAATTCTAACTTTCCGAAAGCTACCGTTTTTGGATTATAAAAATAAAAAGTATTCGTAGCTTCTGTTTGTTGGTTATCACTTGGAGGTAAATAGGCTGCTTTGTTTTGCAACCCTGGTCCTGTTGCTACAACTCCTTGATCTACACTAGAAGCCGTTAAGTTGCGCTCTATATTCGCTAACTTTTGTTTTTGTATTTCTTCTTTAACTTGCTTTATAGAATCTTGCTTTTTAATGTCAACGATATGCTTTTCATAGTAGGCATTTCGTTCCGAAGGAGACAAAGACAAAACTTTAAGAATACTATCGTTTCTTTTGGTAGTTGTTTCTAATCGAATAGCTTCGTCTAAATCTTTACGTTTTTTTTGAATCTTATAAAACTCCCTTGTTTTTGGATCCATCTTCACTAGCGTACTATCGTAGTATTTTGCCGCCAAAGGATAATTCGTCGCCTTGAAATAAATATTGCCAATGTTTCTATAATTAGATGCGGCTAAATAAGGATCTTTGGGTTGAGCTTTCAATGAAATTTTATAGAAAATCGTGGCCGAATCAGGTTTGTTGTAATGGTCATAAAACAAGCCCATATTATGATAGATAACATCTAAAAAAGGACGGTTCTCCCTGTCCTCCATTAGTTCGTTATAAATGGCTACAAAAGCATTTGGGTCACCAGTTTCATAATCAAACAATTGGGCTTTTCGAGCGTAGGACTGAATAATGTACTCTCTCTTAGCACTGCGATTCATAGCAATTACTGCATCGTAGCAAAAAAGGGCACTGTCTCTTTTCCCTAATTCTTGATACAATTGCCCCAAGATAAAGTGATAACGAGCTCTTTCTTCATTGATTTTAGTATAATCTACCGCAATTTTTAGTTTTGCAACGGCGCTATCTTTCTGTTCTAAATTCAAAAAAGCCTCAGCCAAAAGTGCATTGGCATCAGCAAAAGGTTGGTCTTTGAATTCCTCGTCTTTCAGTAATTTATTGATATTTTTTACCACTAAAGCATCGTTGCCCAAGCGCATATTGGTTTTTTCACGCCAGACTTTAGCTTCGTATATTTTATCGCTTTCGGGATATTTGTACAGAATATAATTGAAAGCATCTAAAGCAGGAACAAAACGCTGGTCGTAATAACGTGCTTTCCCGAGCAAAAGATAGGCTTCGTCCATTTGGTAATTGACCTCACGCCCACCAATATTCATCGAGTGTTTTTGAATGGCTTTGGTGGCCTTGGTTTCGGCCAATTCAAAATCGGCATTTTTGGGTTTATCTTCAGCTGCAGTACTCTCTGAAAGTTGCATTCTTTCGATAGGTAACAACTCCCAAAAATTATCTTTATTACCCGATGTAAGCCCATTTACACCTTTGTCTAAACCAATTTGACCATTGTATAAAATATTGTAACGCGTACTCAAAGCGTGCGAATTTCTGGCCAAAAAAGTGTTCTTCTTGGTAGAACAAGCTATCAAGAAAATGAATAAAAATAGGGGATAAAAAGGCTTACAACCGGTAGTCTTCAATAGGAAACGTTTTATCATTTAACTTGAAAAACATCATTTTAGTATAATGACTGGTAAAAATACGTTTCTTTTTGAAATATTCGAATTTAAACCGCAAAAAACGCTTCTAGCTCGGCCAAAGTCTCCGTAGATGTTTGAATGTCTTTCACCACTTCACCTTTGTTCAAAGCGACAATTCGGTTACAAACTTCAACAGTATGCAACAAATCGTGACTCGAAACTAAAACGGTTACGTCTGGATTTTGAGCCAATTCTTTGATGATTTTTTTCAATCGGTTTACCGTTGTTGGATCTAAGTTGGCGAAAGGTTCGTCTAAAATAACGACTTCAGGATTGCCTATTAAAGTAGCGATAATCCCAACTTTTTTTTGGTTTCCTTTAGACAAGTCTCTCAGGTATTTTTTGTTTTTTAGGATTTCGCCATTAAAAAATTCTTCGTGTTTTGCCAATAAGGCATCGACATCAGCTTTATTTTGTCCGCGTAAATCACCAATGAAATAAAAGTATTCTTCAGGTGTTAAATACCCAATCAAAAAGCTTTCGTCCAAAAAAGAACCCGTAAAAGGTTTCCAAGCTTCGCTGGTATTCACTTGAACACCATTGTTAATAATAGCTCCTGTTGTAGGATGAATTAAATCCAATAGCAAACTAAAAAAAGTTGTTTTTCCTGCGCCGTTGTTTCCGACCAATCCAAAACTTTCGCCTTTTGGAATTTCTAATTGGTCTATTTTTAAAACGGTAGTTCCGTTGTATGATTTTGAAAGGTTTTGAACTTGTATCATAATGAAAAGTCTGAAGTTAGAAATTAGAGGTTAGAAGGTATTCTTTTAAATTAGCTTTTTTGTTTGTAAGCCGCAATGGTTTTGTATTTTTCTCTTTTGTAAATTTTTTCAATAAGTTGAAATACTTTGTTTTTAAAAGAAAATCCTATCAATCCTATAAGAGCTACCAACCCCAATCCTAGAGTTGGATTCATTAGGTAGGAACCCAATCCATATAATAATAAAGGCAATAGTAATTTGGGAATGGAAAGTAACATGGTTTTGGTGTTGAACGCTTTTTTATCTCCAAAAGCTCCGCTAGAATTAGCTAAATCAATTGGCGTTTTAGTATATGCCCCTGATAAAAGCACCAAATACGAATTGAGTCCAATGTTGTAAATAGCACCTGCCACAACATTCATATAAGTCTCTAAACTAAAATAAAGATAAAAAGTTGCCAAAATAGTAGATATAAAAGTACCTATAACAATTAACCACCATTTAGATTGCAAGTATTCACGATAGGAAACATTCTGCGTCATCATTAACTGGTAATACGAACTATCCCAACTTGGCACAAATTGACCAAAGGTGAATAAAAACCCTCCAGAGACAAAAATCCCTGCAAATACATGCATGACCTTGGGTTGAGTTGGATTGAAAAAGAAAAAGAACCCATAAAACAGAAAAAGTACGCTCATAACCACTGTGGTTTTGGAACGTTTGTTTCTTTTAATCAATTTAATGTCATTCTTCAAGAATGTTCCCAAAGTACCAAATTGATTCAACCAAGTCAAATCTTCTGTCTTAGCAATTTCGCCTTTAAGGGCCAAACCAGCATCGAGATACAATTCGTTTTTGAAAAAATGAAAAGAATAATAATACAACAACACTAGAATTAGTAACGGAATTAAAAACATCCATCTACTATGAAATAATAAATCAAAAAACGGGGAGCAGTAAAGAGTAATATTAAAATAGTTGTAGTATTGTAACCCCCCGAATAATGCTAAAATAAAAATGAAAATACCAAAAAGCTGGTCTTTGTTGCTCAAAACGATATTTAAAAAATTATTGATGTAGACCAACGCCAAAATTCCAAAATTCCATAAAATCACCGAAACGGCATCGTATCCTTCATAAATCAAAACCGCACTAAAAGGAATAAAGAAAAATCCATGCATGATATTGAAATACGAAATAACGGTTTTCCCCAAGGCAAAATGTACTATGGTACGCCTTTTAAAAGGTAAATTAAGTAAGGGGCGAATATTCATTACTGGGATTTTTTGCATAAGCAAACGGAATCCTAAATCGAATAAAAAATAATAGATCAAAAATGCATTAACCGTTGCAAGTGGATCTAATTTCATTTTTTGAAGAACATAGAATACCCCAATTCCTGAGGCTAAAAAAAGTAAAGTGAAATAAAGCGCCAAGAAACCCAATAGAATTTTCATCCCAAGATTGGCCTTGAAAGAAGCAGCTCGTAAGAAAGCCTTCCACTCGAGGTAAATAAATCGTAAAAACATAGTTACTTCAGTTTAGTTGTAGAGTAAGTAAACAAAAAATATAAAACGTTACAAATTAGCCAAAGAATATTCTGGATAAGTTTGCAAAAGGTATTTTTTCGACTGTGAAGGAATTTTAAAAAAGATAGCATACAGCAAAATAGTCATCAATACCAAAAAGAAACTAGCGAAACCTAAAACATAGGTATTACTTATATAATGTTCTACTCGATTAAACAGTTGCAAAAAGAAATTTAATGGAAAAATAATCGCGCCAGCGAAACCACCGTATTGATTCATAATATCCTCAAACAACCAACGTTTTTCTTGATTCTGAATTTGCCTTTTGTGTTTCAACTGATTTGAAATCATTCTATAAAAAGCAAAAACTACCAATAACCCATAGAAAAGCAACACCCAATCGCCGTTGTACTGACTCTCACGAAACAATAAAAACAGTAAGCCTGTGGCACCAATTGTACCCATAATTTTGGGTAGCGTAAAAAAAGTCTTTACGATAGTCCAAACAATCTGATTGTATTTCTTTTGTAAAAATCGCTGTTTACCTTCTACTACGTCCATAAAGCCAAAAACGCCAAATTTTTTGAATTCGTTTTGTAAGGCTTGATCAAACGAAAGCTTGGGATTTTCTTGCCATTGTTCCTCAATAGCATTCGCCAAATGATCTACCAATTCGGTTTGGAGATCATACCATTCTACATAATGTTGACGTGTGAATGTATATAATTGGTTGATTTGTTCAGTGGTTAGTTTCATAGTAAATAATTAAATTCGGTTGGTTTTAAATTTCTGAATGGTAGAAAAAGCGTAACGACTGTAGGCAAAAAACAAGGTTATGCTTATTGAAAGAGTTATAGCATTTCCTTTAAAATCATCAAACCAACCATTAAGCATAACACTTAAAAAATAAATTGTCATCAAAGCATAATTCAAATACTCTAAACGTAAGTATTGTTTTTTCATCACTAAAGAGAAATACATTCTTTGCGTTAATCCTAAACACAAAATCAAAAAATAACTTGCGTAATGAATTCCTTGAAACGATAAAATCGAATCAAAATACCAACCTAAGAAAAGCATCATACCTCCAAAAATTAAGGTAATCGGATGCCATAGTGAGGGACAAAAACTAACAATAGCTTCTTTTAAGTAAGCAAAAGTTGCATTGTTTCTCTGTAACAACTGGGATTTATTGACTGCCATAAACGCTTTAAAAGCATCATAAAAATCAAGCGCTTCGTCTTGCATTTTATGCTCTACAGCTGTAGCGATATGGTCCGTTAATTCCGAACGCACATCAACATAACGCACTTTAGAAACTTGTAAATAGTGGTCAATAAATTTTATTTGTTCTTGATTTAAAACTACCATAGCGCATTAAAATTCTAATTTTGGATTCACTAAACTTTGCATATTTCGGATAAAATCTTCCAATTCTGCCAATCGATTAACGGTTTCTGTGGTTCCTTTTTCGGTGAGTTTATAATACTTTCTCAAGCGGTTGTCTACTCGTTCTATCTCTACATCAAGCAATCCTTCCGCTTCCAATTTGTGCAACGCTGGATACAAGGCACCCTCGGTAATGGTCAATTCTCCTTGCGTCAGCGCCTTTACTTTCTGGGTGATTTCATACCCATACATTTTGCCATTTTCTTCCAACAACTTCATAATAATGGTGTTGAGACTGCCTTTGTATAACTGTGAGTTTTTCATGTTTTGAAGAATTAGAAAATCTGTTTTTGAATTTCAAATATACATAAGATTCTTATACATAACAAAATTAGGTATAAAAAATTCAATCGGTTGCGCCATCAAAGTTATGGTCTTTGCTATCTTTGTAAAAAAAATCAAATTATGCCTTCCTTTTTAAAACTCCTTATCAAAGAAGTAAAACGCGAAACCAAAGACGCCGTTTCCATACTTTTTAATGTCCCAGAAGAACTTAAATCCAATTATACTTTTACCGCAGGACAATACCTAAACTTGCGTTTAACCCTAGACAATCAAGAGATTCGCAGAGCTTATTCTATTTGTTCTGCTCCTGAAAGTGGGGAATTGCGTATTGCTGTAAAAGCCGTAAAAAATGGACTGTTTTCTCAATTTGCCACTAGCCGATTAAAAGCGGGAGACGTACTCGAAGTAGGACAACCCGAAGGGAAATTCACCTTCACTCCTGATGCCGAGCGTCAAAGAAACTACGCCGCTTTTGCCGCAGGTAGCGGAATCACTCCTGTAATTTCTATCTTAAAATCGGTTTTGAAAAGCGAACCAAAAAGTTCGTTTGTCTTGGTTTATGGTAATAAAACACCTGAGGAAACCATCTTTCATCAAGAATTACACGACTTGCAGCTGCAATATGTAGGACGTCTTTTCGTACATTATGTTTACAGTAAAGTACACGCTGGAGAAGGCTTTTTTGGACGAATTGACAAATCGGTTGTGAATGCCGTACTTACGCAAAAACACGCCGCGTTGAATTTCGACAAATACTTTTTGTGTGGTCCCGAAGAAATGATTACTACCGTTTCTACCATCTTAAAGGAGAAAAATGTAAAAGAATCAGCCATTAAGTTTGAATTGTTTACTTCATCTACACAAGAAAAAACCATTGCTACAGCTGTAGATGGTCACACTACTATTACCGTATTGGTAGACGACGAAGAAACTACTTTCGAAATGTCGGCCAAACAAACCCTACTCGAAGCGACTCTTAAACAAGGCATCGATGCTCCTTATTCTTGTCAAGGCGGAATTTGCAGCAGCTGTTTATGTCGCATCACCGAAGGTACAGCCGAAATGAAGAAAAACTCTATTCTTTCTGATGATGAAATTGCCGAAGGTTTAATTCTAAGTTGTCAAGCGTATCCAACTTCTTCAACACTTCGTGTGGATTTTGATGATGTGTAATTGATAGTAATCAGTGGTCAGTCCTTAGTCGTCAGTCGCTATTGTGAATACTATTATTGATTGTTGGAATTGAAATTAGCCGCGTTTTATGAAATCGATACGTGAAATTTTTAAAAACAAAGACTATCTTTTGGATGAACCTGAAGTGGTAGAATTGATGGACTATTGCGAGGCCTTGCAAGATGAAATTGTAGAATTCAAATTTCAACAAGCCAAGAACAAAGAATTAGCAATGCTCGATATGTTGAAAGAAGTGCTCAAAGGTTGTAACGCTATCGAAAAAGAACAAATGGAACACGAGCGTTTTGGTTACGAAGCTCCTAATTATCAAGCCACTATTTCGAATTTGAAAAGGTATATCCTAGAACGCTGTCGAGACGAGAAGATTTATTTATAATAAAAACCCAATATTGAAAATTCCAAATTCCAAAGTCGTCAAATCACAATAAAAAAATTCCAAATTCCAAACTAAATACTGTTGGAATTTGGAATTTTATTTTTTGAAATTTATTTAAAGTTTAGCCACAACCTCTTCTGGTAAAATCGTTCGCATAGCCTCTTCATAGCCTTCAACTTTTTTATTACCGTAAACCGAAGTAGGTAACTTTGGAAACAAATTTCTATCCGCCACCAAGGCATTTTCTAGCGGTTGATTAAAAGGCGAAAAACCAGCATAAGGATGGGTGGCTCCCCAAAGTGTAATGACCTTTACGCCTAACATCGCGGCAATATGTGCATTGCCAGAATCCATACACAACATTACATCAAGATTACTAATCAATTGTAGTTCTTGTGTAAACTTTATTCTTCCTGCTATGTTTACCACATTTTTATAGGGTTTTGCCATGGAATCCAGTATTTCGGCTTCTTTTTTTCCTCCGCCAAAAAGCAAAATGGTTTGCTCTGGATTCGCTGCTAATTTTGCAATGACTTCCTGCATTAAATCCAAAGGATACACCTTAGATTCATACTGTGCAAAAGGAGCAATTCCAATCAATTTTTGATTTGGATTCCCAATGATTTTCAAGATGCCATCGGATAAAACTGCTTTTTCAGGAAAGATAGGATTGGACAAATCTAAAGTAAACCCCAATTCTTCAAAAACTTGGCTATGTCTTTCAAACATCGTCATCAAAGGTTTGAAAACCTTATTTTCAGGACGCGTTAGGGCTTTTTTTCCAGCTCTACCTTTATCTACTGCTACCACTTGTTTTCCAGATAACCTAAAAAGGGTTCGCACAACCTGAGAACGAAGCACATTGTGTAAATCCAAAAATGCATCAATATGGAGTGCAGACAATTCTTTGTAAAGTCGAATCAATCCCAAAAATCCTTTATGTTTTACTTTCTCGTCAAAAGCAAAAAAAGTAAGATTGGGAATGCCTTCAAAGAAAGGTTGAAAAAAAGGTCGAGAGACCATCGTAATTTTTACTTTGGGATACTGCTGAGCAAAAGCGCGAATAACGGGAACGGTCATCGCTACGTCTCCCATAGCCGAAAGTCGGATAATCGCGATATGTTGTATAGTACTAGACAATGAAGTAACTTTTATAAAAAAAAGGAAATAAGAATTTTAAGTGGTACTTAACGCTCTTACTTCCTTTAATGAAGAATTAATATACTGTTTATTTTTTATTCTGATATAAAACTGGGTTCAATTCATCGTCGTTGTACATTTTCATTTGTTTGTACACTTTCATGAACTTGTCACCGTTTTCGATGTCTTGCAACAAATCATCGATGGCTGTAGACAAATCAGTTCTTTGTTCCAAAAGTACATTTAACTTAGCTTGACAGTTGTCTCTGTGTTCTTGAGAAGCTTCAGCACGAGTGGCTTCTTCGTTCATATGATAAATTTTCAAAGCCAAAATTGATAAACGGTCAAATGCCCAAGCTGGACTTTCAGAATTGATTTTTGCTGAATCTTTTACCGCTACACCGCTGTATTTTTGAAGAAAATAACTATCGATGTATTCTACCATATCGGTACGTTCTTGATTCGATGCATCGATTTTTCTTTTCAATGTCAAAGCTGCTACTGGATCGATATTCGGATCACGAATGATGTCTTCATAATGCCATTGTACAGTGTCTATCCAGTTTTTCAAGTATAATAAATGCTCGAATTTTTCTTTTGGGTAAGGATTATTTATCGGTTGATCAACACTATCAAATTGATGATAATCTTTGATGCTTTGCTCGAATACGGAATACGCTAATTTTGAAAACATATCTTTTAATTTTTAAAAAGACAAAGATACTTTTTATACTTTTATAGTATTCAAAATTTTACAAAAAATACATTTCAAATTCGCTTATCATGCAAATCCATAATTTATCGGAATCAAATAGTGTCTTAAATCATTTTTTAGCACAAATCCGCGATGTCTCCATTCAAAATGACAGTCTTCGTTTTAGAAGAAATATTGAACGTATTGGCGAAATTATGGCCTATGAATTAAGCAAAGTCGTGTCCTATGAAGACGTTAGCATTTCAACTCCTTTGGGAACAAAAGCTACCACAAAAATAAAAGACCCTCTGGTTATTTGCTCCATTCTTCGAGCTGGGTTAACCTTGCATCACGGTTTTTTAAACTACTTTGATGCTGCCGAAAATGGCTTTATTTCTGCCTATCGTCATCATCCGAATAATGATGATTACTTTGATATTTTGGTCGAATACCAAGCCGTTGCCGATATTGAGGGCAAAAACGTACTTCTTGTTGACCCAATGCTGGCCACTGGACAATCTATCGTAGCAGTTTACAAAAAATTAGTGGAGAAAAAAACACCAGCCGCGCTTCACATTGCCGTAGTTATCGCTGCGCCAGAAGGAATTGCTTACTTAAAAGAACATCTGCCCAGCACTTGTCATCTTTGGATTGGAGCAATCGACGATAAGCTAAACGAGAAAAGTTATATCGTTCCTGGACTAGGAGATGCCGGCGATTTGGCTTACGGTCCTAAACTATAACTGAGAAAAGAAAGTAAAGAGACTACAAAGAATCAAAACTCCTAAAATTAATTCTTGTTTTAACTGCTGCTGAAAGACTTCTAGGGCGTTGGTTCCCATAATGGCCAATGGGGCAAAAGCAAAAAGCAATAGATCGTTATTTTTATCTGGTGAAATGAAAAAAACAACTATCGCAATTACAAAAAAGGCAATCAACTTTTTGTAAGAGCTATGCAAGAGCTGCGGTTTATTCGAGTAAGACAGCAACATAATTATTAGGAAAAAAAGTGCAGCCGTCATAAAAATGGAGAAAGCCCAATTTTGATAATTGTTTGTGAAATAATTTAATGCAGGATCTACATACAACTTATCTAGCCAAAATTCCTCTATAGTCGTGTTTTCAAAAGTAATGAAAACCAAAAAACCAATAGCTACTACAAATAGTGCTATGAAAGGTAAAAACCAGTTTCTATAATCGCTAGATACATGAAAAAGCACCGATATGAATACCAAAGCAATAAACAAAATACACCAAGGTTGAAAAATTGAAGCGACCAAAATCCATAAAGCAGCATCAAAAATTTTCTCCTTCGAGGCTTTTAAAGATTGTAAAGAAAGTAAACGTCTAAGCGCCAAAAGCAAAAAAACATTAGCCCCCACAATTTTCAAATTATCAAATAAAGAGGGGAAAAAAAGCAAGAATAAAAAGAAAAAGAAAACCGTGTAGGTACTGTCTTTACTGAGTCCGTTTTTTTTGCAAACAAAATTGGTAATAAAAAGTGTACCCACCAAAAGTAAAAAAATAAACACCTTTTGTACAATCAGAAGCATTGATTTGAACCAAATCATTTCTTGAAATTGGTACAATAAAAAGAAAAACAACATCAAAATTACTACTAACGAATAATTTAATGGTGTAGATTTTTTAAAAACACTTGTAATCATAAGGATATTTTATACTTTTGTGACTGTAAATATAATACTTGTTTAAAAAGGAAATGCGCAAGTGACTAAAGATTCTTCATTTTTTGATTGCTTTTACTCTTTCGCTACTCTAAAAAACACAACACATCCTTAATTTATATAAATATATGAAAGCATTTTTCGAAGCAATTCAATTTTTATTTGTAGACGTTTTATTCAAACCACTAGATTTGTTACGTGAACTTGAACTTATTTCTTGGTTTGGTGCCAATTTCATCAACTGGGCTTTTATGATCATTTGCGCAGCAGCAATTGTTTATTGGATCAAACAATTACAAATTTTTGATGAAGCAGGAACTGAAAATCAAGACACAACAGCACATTCTTTCTTAAAATAGTTTTATTTTCTATTTTAATTAAAAATAAAAAAAGCCCAGTAGTTACATTTGTTTTACTACTGGGCTTTTCTATCAAAATTATTACACCAAATCAAATCCGATGTCTTTTCTATAATTCATTTTATCGAATTGAATTTTAGATACATTGTCGTAAGATTGCTGTAAGGCTTCTTGAAAACTAGCGCCGTAAGAAGTAATAGCCATTACACGTCCTCCATTAGTAACAACTTTTCCGTTATCTAATTTAGTACCGGCATGAAAAACAATTGAATTTTCTACGTTTTCCAATCCTGAAATTTCTTTTCCTTTCTCAAATTCTTCTGGATAACCTCCTGAAACTATCATTACGGTAGTAGCGCTTCTTTCATCAACTTCTAAGTTAAAATCGGCAAGTTTTTCATTGGCTACTGCCAAAAATAACTCTACTAAATCTGACTTCAATCGAGGTACCACTACTTCGGTTTCTGGATCACCCATACGAACGTTATATTCAATCACAATCGGTTCGTTGTTCACGTTAATCAAACCAATAAACACGAAACCTTTATAAGGAATACCCTCTTTTTGCAACCCAGCAATAGTAGGCTGTACAATTCTCGTTTCGATTTTTTCCATCAAAACAGCGTCTACGTAAGGAACAGGAGAAACCGCTCCCATTCCACCAGTATTCAATCCTGTGTCCCCTTCGCCAATGCGTTTGTAATCTTTTGCAGTGGGCAAAATTTTGTAACTTTTACCATCGGTTAGTACAAAACAACTCAATTCAATTCCATCCAAAAACTCCTCGATAACGACTTTTGAACTTGCAGCGCCAAACTTTTGACCCACCAACATATTGCGTAATTCTGTTTGGGCTTCGGCTAAATCCTGAATGATTAAAACACCTTTTCCAGCAGCTAATCCGTCGGCTTTAAGAACGTAAGGCGGTTGTAGTGTCGCCAAGAACTCGCATCCTTTTTCTACTGTTTCGGCTGTAAAACTATCGTAAGCCGCAGTAGGGACTTGGTGCTTCATCATAAATTCTTTGGCAAATTCCTTGCTTCCTTCAAGTTGCGCTCCCAATTTTGATGGACCAATAACGGGGATGTATTTTAAATCTGCATCATTCAAAAAGAAATCATACACGCCTTTTACTAATGGATCTTCTGGTCCTACGACAACCATCTCTATGTTTTCTTTTATCACCACGGCTTTGATGGCTTCAAAATCTGTAGCGCTAAAATCTAAATTGGTTGCTATAGTAGCGGTTCCTGCATTTCCAGGCGCTACAAATAGCGTGTCACAAAGTGGACTTTGAGTCAATTTCCAAGCAAAAGCATGTTCTCTTCCGCCTGAACCTAATAGTAAAATATTCATGTTGTAGTTGTTTATTGTGTTGATTTTTCTCCTATTGAAGAAGTGGTGCAAAAATAATTGCTTTTGAACGTAAAAAATAATTTAATTGTAAAAAGTTCGTGTATATCTACCGATGTCCACTTAGATAGTTTATTTTTGATAAAATTTTATGCAATGTTTCGTCTTTTTAATTTAACCCTTCGCCTAAATGGTTTTCCGATTCGTGAAGCACAATTGGAATTGGATAGCATTTTTAAATTATCCGATGCCGAACACCAGGCCTTTTTAGCCAAAAAAAAGAACGAAATTGTAGCGTATCATCTAGAAAATAATGCTTTTTATAAAACATTAGTAGGGAAAACAAGTGTTGAAAACTGGAACGATTTGCCCGTTTTGAATAAACAACAACTTCAAAAACCATTGGCAGAACGATTGTCGAAAGGTTATACAACCAAAAATGTGTATCTCAATAAAACCTCAGGCTCAAGCGGAACTCCTTTTTTTTTTGCCAAAGACAAATACGCCCATGCGCTAACTTGGGCATCGAATATCGCCCGATTCGGTTGGCACGGTATCGATTTTAACAGCTCTTATCAAGCCCGATTTTACGGCATTCCGATGGATTTTTTGGGCTATAGAAAAGAACGACTCAAAGACTTTTTGAGTCATCGCTATCGCTTTCCTATTTTTGATTTGTCGGATAGGATTTTAGATGGTTTTTTGAAACAATTTGAGACCAAAAAATTTGATTATATCAATGGCTATACTTCTTCGATTGTTTTGTTTGCCAAATTTTTACAGCAAAAAAACAAGGTGCTCAAAACGATTTGTCCTACACTGAAGGTTTGTGTCGTCACTTCAGAAATGCTTTTCCCAGAAGACAAGATACTCTTAGAAAAACAATTTGGCGTTCCGGTGGTTAATGAATACGGCGCGTCTGAGTTGGATTTGATTGCCTTTGAAAATCGAGATGGAGAATGGCAAGTCAACGCTGAAACCTTGTTTGTAGAGATTTTGGACGAGAATAATCAAGCAGTTCCTAATGGTACTCCAGGGCGAATTGTGATTACTTCTCTCTTCAATAAAGCGCATCCTTTTATTCGCTATGACTTGGGTGACATTGGAATTTTGGATAAAAAAAGCACTGCAAAAAAACCTATTCTCAAACAACTAATTGGACGAACCAATGATGTGGCGCAACTACCTAGTGGAAAAAAATCACCGGGGCTGACTTTTTACTACGTAACCAAAAGTATCATTGAAGACGACGGTACTATCAAAGAATTTATCATCAAACAAACCCAAATCGATACGTTTGAAATTGAATATGTAAGCCAAACCGAATTGACCTCAGCACAAATTCAAAAAATCGAAAGTGCTATTGCCTTGTATTTAGAAAGTGGATTGCTATTTAGTTTCATTCGAAAAGAAAAACTCGAACGAAGTCATCGTGGGAAATTGAAGCAGTTTACGTCATTGTTGAGATAATTGGAGGCAACAACTTGTGATCTCCAAATGGATTCTTGAAGTCGCAAATTGCGACTTCAAAACCGTTAAGGTAACAAATTGTGACCTTAAAACAACCAAAATCATAATATATGGAAAACGAAATACTACTTTCTGTGAATTGACTTCTAATAAAAGTTGCTAACAAATAAGCTAAATCTCTCCTTTTAGCCCCGGGAGGAGCGGCATCCTTTGTTGACGGGGTTCGGCAACAAAGATATAGCGGATCACGGGACGATGCTAGCTGATAAAACCCCTTGTTTCTGCTTCTAAACAGTAACTACATTTTTGATATACCTTGGTTTTATAAGTAACTGTGTGAACAAGAAGCCGAGCATAATGAACAAAGCCACCACAAAATTATACCGATGAAATTGGCGATAAACGGCAAAGTTGTGTTGCAGTAAAGCGACCTTGGAGGCTGAAAGCGAGTTGTTGCGAATGCGGTAATAGGCCAAACTTTCGGGGACGGGTTTGGCACTTTTCAATTTCTTGAGAATGGTAAGCCAAAGCATCCAATCTTGACGTTTTCGAATGGAAGAAATGGCGATTTTTCCGAAAAAATCTGCGTCGTAAATGCCTGTTAAGTTGCCCACATAGTTACAAAAAAACAGCTGACGATAGGACAGATTTCTGGGCGCTTCGACTAGTTTATGCAATGGATTTCCTGCTTCGTCTATGCATTCGTAAAAAGAAAATGTAAACGGCTGCTGTTGTTCTTCCATAAATTGAAGTTGACGCTCCAATTTATTGGGTTTCCATACATCATCGGCGTCTAAAAAAGCGATGTAATTGCCTAGGCAATGATAGAGGGCGTTGTTGCGCGTAACACCTGTTCCGGAATTGGTTGGATTTTTGAAAATCCGAATGCGGTGGTCGGTTTGAGCGATATGTTGAGCTATGGTAAGTGTTGTGTCGGTTGAGCTATCGTCTACCAAAATTACTTCCCAATTCGGATACGTTTGTTGTTGTACCGAAGCAAGCGTATCAGCAATAAAATCGGCTGAATTGTAAGTTGGAATGATGATAGAAACTAGTTTTTCCATATTAATACGCTTTATCTTCGCCTTTGATGGTGTTGAAAATGGTCATAAAAATGATTTTGATGTCCAACAAAATCGACCAATTTTCCATATAGAAAATATCATATTTCACTCGGTTGATGATATCTGTTTCTTTTTCTACTTCACCACGATAGCCTTTGGTTTGCGCTAATCCTGTAATGCCGGGTTTTACAAAATGGCGCACCATAAACTTATTGACGCGTTGTGCATACATTTCGGTATGGCTCACCATATGTGGCCTTGGTCCCACTACCGACATTTGTCCCAAAAAAACATTAATAAATTGCGGCAACTCATCGATGCTGGTTTTTCTCAAAAATCGTCCTACCCGAGTAATTCTTGGGTCGTTTTTAGAAACTTGTTCCAAGTGGGCTTCGGGGTTCAAATTCATAGAACGGAATTTGTAACAATTGAATTCATGGTAATTCAGTCCATTTCTTTTTTGCACAAAAAACAAAGGCCCTTTGGATTCTAGTTTGATGATAATCGCCAAAATAGGAGTGAGCCAAGAGAGAATTCCAACAATAACCAGCAAAGAAAATACTATATCAAAAACTCTTTTGATGCCTTTGTTCAACTCGCTGTCTAAGACTATATTTCGCAGCGAGATTACAGGAATGTAATCGTAATAATCGAAGGTAAAGTTTCGAGAAAGGATTTGTTTTTCGTTGGGAATAAATTTCAAGGTTTTCAAGTTATTATCGGCAAAATCAACCAAGTCCGAGATTTGTCTCTGACTCAAATCGTCCATCGCGCAGTACATCTCGTCTATTTTATGGGTTAAAACATACTCACAACTTTCTTTAATATGATCTTTGCGATGGTGTTCTAAGTTGAATACTTTCTCTAAAATATAACCATAATCTGGGTTCTCGGTAAAAAAATGTTGTAAAGGTGCAATGTTTTTTGGGCTACCCAAAAGAACCACTTTTCTAAAATTACCTCCAAAAAGCACTCTGAACTTTTGTAGAAAAAAGTAAATGGACAACTTAAAAAACAACACAACAGCGATAACAATTGCGCTAAAAAAGAACGTCTTTTGAATACTGGCGCTTGGGTTATTGATAAAGATTACGGCTAACGAAAACAAGAAAAATAGCATCCACTGTTTGAAAGCGCAATTCAGTATAGCAATAACTTTAGTGTAACGATAGACTTCATAAAATCCTAAGGTCGATGCAATAACGAACCAAGCCATTATTAAAGCAATAGAATTATACGACAACAAAGGTAAATCAGTACAATAAATAGCCGCTACTAAAATGATTGCACTATCCAAAACATAGGAAAAGGGCCGAATGTATCCTGAATATCTACCGGTTTTGGTCTTCACTGATGATGAAAATGAGCTTTGGGATTAAAAAATATATTTCGAAAAATCCTTGTGTTCTTCCTTAGACAACTCTTCTTTTGAAAGTGATTTGAAATAATCATAAGTAATTTTCATTCCTTCGGCACGGTCAATGGTAGGCTCCCAACCGAGAAGCTCTTTGGCCTTAGTAATGTCGGGTTGGCGTTGTAAAGGATCGTTGATAGGTAACGGATGATACACCACTTTTTGAGAAGTGCCTGTTAGTTTAATAATTTCCTCGGCAAAATCTTTAATGGTAATTTCGTCTGGATTTCCAATATTTACGGGATATACATAATCTGAATGCAACAATCTAAAAATGCCTTCTACTTGGTCGTCTACATAACAAAAAGAACGCGTTTGCATCCCATCGCCAAAAATGGTCAAATCCTCTCCACGAATCGCTTGTCCAATAAATGCTGGAATTACACGACCGTCGTTGAGACGCATTCTGGGTCCGTAAGTATTGAAAATACGAACAATTCTGGTTTCTACTCCGTGAAACGTGTGGTAGGCCATCGTAATCGATTCCTGAAAACGTTTCGCCTCATCATACACACCACGAGGACCAATGGTATTGACATTTCCATAATATTCCTCCGTTTGCGGATGAACTAAAGGATCTCCGTATACCTCTGAAGTAGACGCAATAAGAATTCGGGCTTTTTTAACTCTCGCCAAACCCAATAAATTATGAGTACCTAATGACCCGACTTTTAAGGTTTGAATCGGAATTTTTAAATAATCAATGGGACTAGCTGGTGAAGCAAAATGCAAAATATAATCTAACTTACCAGGAATATGCACAAACTTGGTAATATCGTGATGGTAAAACTCAAAATGTTCTAATTTAAATAAATGCTCGATATTTTTTAAATCTCCAGTAATCAAGTTATCCATCCCAATTACGTGATATCCCTCATTAATAAAACGATCACACAAATGCGATCCCAAAAATCCTGCGGCTCCAGTGATAAGTATTCTTTTCATATTTTGCATATTATTCAACAACAAATGTAATCGATTTAAAGAAAATTCCTTTACAACCCCCTTCATTCTTTTTAAATTAGAAGCAGGGAGCAAAGGCTTTTTGGGCTACATCGTCCCGTGATCCGCTATATCTTTGCTTTTTAAAAGAAAAAAGCAAAGGATGCCGCTACTCCCGGGGCTAAGGAACAACAATAGGCTTTCTTGGGTATATTTTTTAATCAATTATAAGCTTATTCTAGAATAAGTTCTTTAGAAAACTTTATTTTTGTTTTGTAAGCAAAAGAAAAAAAATTGAAAGTTGTACATATTATCGAAGCATTAGGCGGTGGCGTTTATACCTATTTTGAAGATCTCACCCATCATTTCGAAAAAGAAGCTATTCGTCATAAAGTACCAACTTTCATCCTCTATAGCGATAACCGCAAAGAAATCGATCCTCAAAAAGTAGCCCAATTGTTCGCTACCATCCCAAATAAAAAAGTGGAGATGAAAAGAGAAATCCACCCAATTTCGGACGGTAAAGCCATACAAACCCTCATCCGTGAACTCCAAGCCATCAAACCCGATGTGGTGCATTTGCATTCCTCCAAAGCTGGTGTTCTAGGAAGAATCGCTTGCTGTTTTGTGAGTCCAAAACCACTCGTTTTTTATACGCCACACGGCTATGCCTTTCAACGCACCGACATTTCTCCCTTTGCCAAAAAAATGTATTGGTGTATTGAAAAATACTTCCAAAAAATTTTCGGAGGAATTACCATCGCTTGTGGTGACTCTGAGTTTGAATTAGCAAAACAATTAGGAAAAGCCGAAATGATAAGAAATGGTATAGACATTTCTACCATCCAAAACCACCTGCAACCTGTTTCGAATGCTAAATTAACCATAGGAATAGCCGGTAGAATAACTGCTGCTAGAAACCCAAACCTATTCAATGCCATTGCTCAACAATTCCCCGAATATCAATTTGTATGGATTGGCGATGGAGAAGAGCGAAATCAAATTACAGCTCCTAACATCAAAATTACCGGTTGGTTTCTAGAAAAAAAACAGGTGTATGAGCAAATAAATGCTTTAGATATTTATCTTCAAACCTCCCTTTGGGAAGGACTACCCATCGCTGTTCTTGAGGCTATGGCATTAATGAAACCAGTAATTGCAACAAAAATAAATGGCAATAAGGATACCGTCATTCCTCACGAAACCGGCTTCTTATTTCAAGAAATATCAGAATTAGCCTCCCACTTCAAAAACCTAGAAGACCCCATTACTAGAACCCAATTGGGTAAAAATGCAGAAGAAAGATGCAAACTTTTATTTGATACTACCAAAAATTTTACGGCTCTTACGGAGCTATACCAGCAGTATCTTTTTGCTGCAACCAAAGACTCCCAAAAATAGAAAACCAAAAGCCGCTGAATGTAATTCCATCAAAACGCAATAAAAAATCATCGGTCAAATTCGAGGTGAAAAAGAGAAAGAAAAAAGAAAAAATCAATGCGTTTTTCAAATCGATTCCTAGATAACCAATAGTGCCAATATAAAGCAACACAATTATTGGTCCTGCAACACCAAATTTGAGTAAAAAATCGAGAAACTGATTGTGCGTAGGAAAGGCATATTTAGCCAAAAAATGTTGATGGGTTTGTTTAAAATACTTCACCAATTCTGGTTTTCCATCCGAAGCTCCCACTCCAAAAGGCAAATGTTGCAACGATAATTCCCAAGCAGATTTCCAAATAGAAACTCTAGTTACGAGAGAATTAAAAACCTTTATTTCAGGATGATCAATTTCGTCTAACTTTCCCACCTTGTCCATATAAGCAAAAGTAACCGAACTGTATTTTTCTTTCATATAAGGATTTTTTTGAACAAAAAGCATAAAAATCCCCACTACCACTCCACCAATAACTACGCTATATAGCATCATTTTTTTTAGATTAAAATGCGCTAAAAAAAACGAGAACACTACAAATAAATATCCTGCCAATACATTGAATAATGCCATTCGAGTATTCACCAAAAGCACAAAGAAAAAAGAACAGGCAAATACAATAAAGGTTAAAAAAACAACGCTTTTATCTTTTCTCATTTGCCAACTTTGTACTAACAAATACAAAGCCGCAATACTCACAAAAGCCAAGTGCATATTGAGTGCTGGAGCATGAATCCCGATAGAATTGGCGAAAACATAACCCATTTCCCAAAGGTGAACGCCCTGCCAATATTTAGTGACATACTCTGGAAAAACAACTACAAACCGAAATGCAAAAACAATCATTAGTAAGGTTGTACTATTTACATAATACCCCAACAATTTCGAAAAAGAAATCCTTTGGTAATTCCCCAAAATAAATAAGGGAAACAAAACCAATGCCGCGCTCTTTTCAATAGATTTGATCCCTTGCCTCAAATCATCGTTGTTCCAAAAAAGTACTAATTCTAACAAAAAAGGAGACGCAATTATGCCAGCTAAAACCAACGCTTTTTTGGACCATTGTATTTTCTTAAAATAGAAAATATTAAAAATTGCAAAAGCAAAAATTAACCAAGTACAAGGCTTTCTAAAAATCAAGGTACATGCGATAGCTACCAAAAAAAAAGCAAAAATCTTATTGAACTGTTTTTCGGAAATGGTCATAATAAAGAGCATAATAGATTAAGGGGAAAACACCCATTTTGTGACGAATCGCCGATCCTAAATCGGGTTCGAAAACACCTTGCAGTATAAAAAAAGAGAACACAAAAAGAAGCATCCATAACTCGTACACATATTCTTTTTTGTCTTTTATACAACGAGCCAATCGAACTAATAAAATGTAAAACAAGAATAATTGCCAAATTACAAACAATACAATCTGTGGGGAAAAAATATGTTTCAATCCATTAAGCGGAACATTTACCGTAAAAAAACCATACAAAATACCTATGATTTCTCCATACCAAGTATCTGTTTTTACGGGAGAAACAATACTAGAATTCGCATCAACAGAACCCATTCGAGCGCTATTAATAAGCTCTCGGCTTTGCTCCGAAAAAAATTGCCCTTGTACAAAGCCATAACTCAAGGACAAAAAAATAATTATTGCTATTCCGTAAAATAAAGTTGCAAAAGTTCGATTCGGAATTTTGATACAAGTAATCCAATACATTCCCATCGCAACAATGGGCAATAAGACAAAATACGGTCTATATATCGCTCCAAAAAACACAAAAAGAGACAAGCTTATAAATAGCGTTTTCTGAAAAGAAAATAGCTTTTTTTGAAATAAAAAAACAATTGTCGAGAGGTACAAAAAAGTGATAAACTCCTTAGAAGGCATCGCCATAAAAATAGCTATCATAGTAAAAGCCAAATACACCAAAACATTTTTAATAGTCACTTTCTCGAACGTACTTGGAACACCTATTTTATACAAAACACCCATCAGAATAGGAAACTGAATTAAGGCAATCACAGCAAAAGGCAAATATCGTAAACCTGTTATTTTATAGAACAAAATCGTTAAAGGATAACTGCCAAAATAGCCTATTTCGTTACCCTTATCATAAGCAATTATAGCTGCATCATAATAAAAACGTTTGGGTAAAACAAAACTAGCAGCAAAAGCCACAAGAAGATTGAGTCCTACAAGGAGGAAAAAAGCTGCGGTGTTTTTTTTTAGGAATAAAGACATTCAGGTCTAATTGAAAATATAGTAACAAACTTAACTCAAAAACAGCTTAATTCCGTCTTTGACATACACAAAAAGGGCCGTTCCAAGATTCCAAAATAAGGCGCTTATCGAAAAAGCAATAGCGGCACCCAACATTCCATAAGAAGGAATCAACCAATAATTAAGTAAAAAATTAAGGACAAGAGCCCCCAAAACAATGCGTTGAAAAATACGTTGACGCCCTGTCATATTCAGATAAACAGAAGCCGACCCAAAAAAAACACAAAAACCTTGACCCAAAACTAGTACTACTAATGCCTCTTTGGCCACTACATAACTAGGACCAAAAAAATGCAAAATAAACTCTGGAAAGAGAACCAATATGATAATAACCGGTAGTGTAATTGCAACGATTAATCGGGAACTATTTTGAACTATTTTCTGTACTTTGTCTATTTCTTTATTTGAAAAACTAGCTGCAATAGCTGCCGAAACAGTAATATTTACCGTTAAAATAATAACAGACAACAAAGTCATTAATTTGACCGCCACAGCATAAAAAGCTACGGTAGCATCGCCGTGGTATTTTTTTAAAAAAAGAATATCAAAACTCATCATTAAAAAAATAGCCATTCCACTTACGGCAATCGGAAAGGAATGCGTGATAATTTCTCGAGAAGAAAAACAATCGGTAGTACAAGTAGCTGGTTTTTTAGCGAAAAAGTAAAAGGTCAATATGGTTGTCACAACTCCCAAAAAAACAAAACTCAACAAAAATGCATCGACCAAATAGAGTTCTTGTTGCCATTGCACAAGTATAAAAGCCACCACAATTATCGGCAAATACTTAAATACATTTCGAAATAGTTCAGCTACAACTATTTCGTCCAAAGCTCTAAAGACCTCTACATTTAGTATAGAAAGGCCATAAAAAAACAAGGCTGCCGAAGCTTTTATCAGAAGTAGATAAGTAGCATCGTCCGAAAAAAATAGTGCCACAACAGAAGCATCCAATGCTACTATACAAACCAATAAGAGCAGCGAAGCTACAAACAGCATCGAGACCATTTTTAGATAGACCTTTTTTAAGTGTCCCAAAGAGTACTCCGGATACAAACGCCCTTTGAAGTACAATATGGATTGATCAAAACCCAATAAACAAATACTCCCAATAGCAAAAAGAAAAGTACGAACAAAATCATATTGTCCTACTATCTTAGGTGTATACTTTTGTGTTAAAAACAACGTAAAACCAAACAAAATGACAACCCCAAAAACCCGGATCAATAAGGTTAAAAAACTTTGCCGAACCACAGGGTTTTGAACCGTTTTAAGTAAGTGAAATCGAATTGTTCTTAACACATTAGGTCTTGTTAGCAAAAAAAATATTTTTTAGAGAGCAACCGTTTTAGATTTAGCCAATTGTTTTTGATAAAATCGGACGAACAAATGAAAACCTACAAATAAAAACAAAAGTGCGATTGGCAATACCAACTTCATCTTTCCATTTATGGCTATTGAAGTATTACTATTCAAAGTGAAAGTTACCTCCTTGATTGTTTTTTGAAAGTTGATTAATTTCAAACGGTTTTTACTTTGTTGGTAAACCAAATCTTGCTTGGTTTTAATTATATCATTGAGTTGTGTGTTTTCGTTATAGTACATCAACTTATCGTTTTTTAACGAACTCTTTACATTGGCCGAAAACCCATTAAGAACACCATTAATTTGTTGAATAATGGTATCATTTTGTGCAATATCTTGTTTCAAATTTGCCAATCCTACCTTTTGCATTGTCGAAAAATAGTCTGATTGATTGAGATAATTCAGCAATGGTGCAATCAATTTTTTTTCGGTTGTAGACCCATTGGTCACTACAGAAATGGTATGATACGTGTAATTTTTACTGGTTATATTATCCTCTAATACTTTTTTGACTTCACCAACCTCGGCCATCAATTTAATCAATTCAAAATTTCGCTCTTTGTCTTCAATAAATTTATAGACATCGGCAATGGGTTTAATTTCAATTTTTCTTAGCGCTTCAGGGTTGGATAATCCTACTTCTTTTTGCAAAAAAGTAGTCTCCCCAGCATTAATTTTAGATTGAATCAAATTGATTTTAGCATACAAATAATCCACACTTCCAAAGTTGGGAATCACTGTAATTTCATGGGTATACAATTTATTGTTTTTGTCTAAAAATAATCCTAAACCAAAACCAATAATAAGCAATGCTGCCACTATTTTCCATTGGTGTACAAAAAACTGAATGCAATTGAACAACAAAGTATTCAATCGTTCAAACCCATTTTTTACTTTAGTGGTAATTTGAAATACATCAATTTCTGAATCGCTATGCGAGGGTGTGTTCATATCTTAATTTAAAGAGTATTCAATATTTGTTCTAAAATTTTAATCGTAATCAAATACGTTGGTTTTACGCCAGTAGTTCCTAAACCTCCTGAAGCCAACGTGCTTCCTGTCTCGAGCGGATTATCAGAAGCATAGTAAGCATAACGTACTTTGATGTCTTTTGGTACACTCTTTCTGATTTTAGAGGCCGATTGTATTGCTTTTTGGTAATAAGACCCTTCCATTTCTAAACCTATCACACCCCAAGTCGATTCGTGGAAAAACTTCAATAAGTCTCTATTTTGAAGCGATGTTCCCAAAACGGTTACCATAGGTCCTGCAAAAACAGCGATATCATTGCCTTCGAACATTTCGGCAGTCAATTCGTTTTCAAAGAAATAGTTGTCGGCTGTTCCCTCGTTAATATGCGCATTTGGAATCATAATATCGCCTTTGCCTCCTTCGAGAATTCCAGCTTTTCCCATAATTGAAACCGACTGCACATTAAGTAAGATCTCTTTTTTGTAGGGTTTTAATAATTCATCAATGGTTTCATAAGCTTGTTCGCCAAAAGCATAATCCATAACAATCAAAACAGGTGCTTTGTCTCCTACTTGTGCCTTGGGAAAAGCGGTTTTGGACCAATCAATTTTGGCGGTATCAAACAATTGTACATCAATATTGGTTCCTGAAGTATCTGGTAAAAAAACCATTCCGTTTTTCTCAGCCACCGTTTCTACTTGTTTACGTAATTCTTTGGCGCCAGATTTACTTAATTCTTCATAGATCACAAAATCAGATTGATCCTTAAACTTCGATTTGAGCAATGGTGTGGCAAAAATAGAATTCATCACACTGTGCATGTTAGCACTAATAACGTGAATAGGTCGTTCTAATAAGTCTTTAGATTTTAAAACTTCTTTGATATTATTCGCCCAAATTTCACCATGAATATGATGCCCTAGACGTTCTCTCAAAATAGGGCTAAAAGTTATGGTTC
Source organism: Flavobacterium sp. UM26 (assembly GCF_057922445.1). Taxonomy (NCBI): domain Bacteria; kingdom Pseudomonadati; phylum Bacteroidota; class Flavobacteriia; order Flavobacteriales; family Flavobacteriaceae; genus Flavobacterium; species Flavobacterium myriophylli. The sequence goes on from NZ_JBVHCY010000005.1 coordinate 153,891, forward strand.
TCTTATTGTTGTCTAACACCTCCTCGATGGCTAATTTTCCTAACCAATAAATAACATGCAGAAAACGATCCGGCGCATGCTCTGAACCAAAAGCATCATAAATGTCCAATACTTCTTCAAAAGTTCTACCTAGAACATTAGACGCATGCGAAATCGCTTTTTCTTTTTCGATTTGTGTTAGCTTCTTCGTTTGGTTAACCGCTGCTTCTAGTTTTAACCAATCTCTAGAAACTTCGCCAGTATCATCTAGTAAAACGCGGTCTTTGATTTTATGGGATTCGATAAAAATGAAAGTCAGATGCGTCAAAATATCATAAATATCGGAACGTCCGCGAGTGATTTCAACATTCATTTGTTCTTCGTCAATTCGGTAACAATTTCTTCTTCGCTTTGGCGGAACAATAGCCTGAAAATGCGATTTTGAATACCCTTCATCCGAAGTAAGATTAATAAATCGACATTCTTCAATCCCTACTGGAAGTCGTTCGATAACGTACAATAAACCGTTCAATTCTACTTTTTCATCGGCAATAGAACCATAAATTTCTGGTCGCAAAGCCAATAAAGACTCCCGTAAGGTATCACCTGAAACCCCCATTGGTTTATAAAACCCACGGTTGAATAAATGGCGCATGGTAATGTACATTTTTTCTATAGCCGCAGAAGATTCTTGCGCTCTAGATCTTGATATATGTTTGGTTGTATTCATCTTCTTTGTTTTTAGTACTTCTCAAAGGTAAGTAAAAGTTTTTTTTAGTGGATTAAACCAAAATTATGAAACGGTAACATTTCTTAACTAAGCGAAAAATAAAGATTGTCTCACTAGGCATTGGGGAGCGCATCCGCTATTTTCCGATCATTACTCAATCTCGGAATTTTATTTTGTCCACCTAATTTTCCGATGGATTTCATATAGTCTTGGAAGCCGTTTTTGGCGACTTTGGTGATCACTACTTTTCGCAACACATTTCCAACAATCAAATCGTCATAATAAATATTTTGCTTGCGCATGGCTTGGTCAATCGCTTCGGCAAAAGCAACCTCATCCTCTGGTTCGTTTTCAAATTCAATAAACCATTCGTGATAAGGTAATCCCTCTTTTGGTGTGATTTGCGGCGCCACAGTAAATTCATTAATGCGAATAGTAGTGCCTTGAATCGCTTCTTGCAGCGCACTTTCTACTTCTTTGCCAATCACGTGTTCCCCAAAAGCAGAAATGTAATGCTTGATTCTACCCGAAACAATAACGCGATAAGGTTTCAAGGAAGTAAACTGTACGGTATCGCCAATATTGTAGCCCCAAAGTCCCGCATTGGTCGAAATAATCAGTACATAATTTACGCCCAATTCGACTTCGCCTATGGTGTAACGCTTTGGATTCTCGGTAAAAAACTCCTCACTTTTGATAAACTCATAAAAAATTCCGGAGTTCAACAACAGCAACATTCCTTTCTCTTTTTGAGCATCTTGGTAAGCAAAAAAACCTTCTGAGGCAGGGAAAAGTTCGATGCTATCTACTTTTCGACCTATTAAATTTTCGAATTTTGCGCGATACGGTTCAAAATTAACGCCTCCATAAATGAATAAATTGAAGTTTTGGAACAATTCTCCAACTGGCTTTTGCGCCTTTTGTTGCAATTTTTCGAAATACATTTGTACCCAAGACGGAATTCCAGAAATCACGCGCATGTCTTCCTTTATGGTCTCTTCTACAATAGCATTGACTTTGGTTTCCCAATCTTCAATACAGTTGGTTTCCCAAGAAGGCATTCTGTTTTTTTGCAAATACCCTGGAACAAAATGAGCAGCTATGCCTGATAATCGTCCTAATTTGATACCGTTTTTCTCGGTTAAAATTGGACTTCCTTGCAAAAAAATCATTTTTCCATCTACAAAATCAGCATTACCTGTTTCATGAATGTAATGCAAAATAGCGTTTCTAGAAGCTTTAATATGTGTCGGCATAGACTCCTTCGTCAAAGGAATATATTTAGCTCCCGAAGTGGTTCCCGAAGTTTTGGCAAAATAAATAGGTTTACCTTTCCAAAGCACATTTTCTTCTCCATTTACCACACGATCTACATAGGGTTTTAATCCTTCGTAATCTCTGATGGGAACGTTTTGAACAAAATCCGCATGCGATTGTATTTGTTCAAAATTATGGTCTTTCCCAAATTGAGTGTTTTTGGCTTCTTTTATCAATTTTTTAAAAACAGCTTCTTGAGTGGCAACGGGATGCTGTGCCCATTCTTGTGTCTTTCTGACTATTTTTTTTGCAAATAATTTTGCTGCAATTGCTTTTATTGACATTTACTTTTTATTTAAAACGAATAGCTTTTTATGTTAATTACTTTTTATTTTTACGGGAAACAGCCTCATTCATGATTTTCTTTTCTTCTTCGGCGACTTCTTTCCTTAATCTTAATTCTTCTTCAGAAGCTTTGAGTAACTCAGGAGAAATCGTTGTTTGAGTTTGTACCAAAATAGAATCTTTATTAAAAGTGACATGCTCTAACTTACCCGTAAGTACTTTTTGTATCGCCTTAAGATAAGCGTCATTTTTCTCAAGTGCCTGAGTTAACGAATCGGATTTAAGTGCTAAAATCATGGCTTCTTTTTTGAGTTGTGTAGAAGCATATCCCGGAATATACTCACGCAACGGAGTGAAAGCTATAAATACAGTAGTCATTGTTATCAAAACAATAGCCCCCAAGGTACCCGCAACAAAAACATTCAAAAGACTCAGCTTGAATGAAAACAACTCTTCAAAGGTTTCTTCATTAATCAGAATCAACCGTTTTTTCATGAATATGACCTTCTTAAGCTGATTCGGTAACAAACGATTTTTAAACATAATTCCTTTTTATTGGGGCAAATATAACGATTAAAGCTTGTTTGCTTGAAGCAGCATTACTGCAAATATGAGACAGTAAAACGAAATTTATCATATATTTAACGCTAATGAGAATAAATAATTCTTTTAAAATCAAAACAGATTAAGGAATTCTGTATACATTTGCAGCATTAATTAATACAAATTCGCTTCGGCAATAAAAAATACAATCATGGGAAGATTAGGACTTACAGAAATCCTTGTTATAGTTGGTATCGTATTATTACTTTTTGGAGGTAAAAAAATTCCAGAATTAATGAAAGGTTTAGGAAGCGGAATTAAAGAATTTAAAAACGCAGCCAAAGACGACCAACCTGCTAATTCTAAAAAAGAAGAAGAGACAAAAGAATAAACTTTTCAAAATTAAAAATAAAAAAATCCAAACCCTTTACTGCTATAGATAAAGGGTTTGGTTTTTTTGCTTTAATTTATTATTTGCTTGCCAAATTGACTAGTTCAAAAAACTATCCACCAAAGATTACCGCATCAGGGATATAATACTTTTCGGAGTTGTTTACAATTAATTCCCATTCGTCTGAGCTAATTTTTGCAAAATTTAATTTGCAATTAGCCGATTTACAAGACCATTCTCCTTGGGAAAACACAAAAATACGTTTGCTTTTGCCTGGCAAAGTAGCGTGTACCTCTGCTCCACCATTTGATCTAATAACACCAAATTTAGCCGATTTCGAAGTAGAACCAATTGCCACTCTCAAATCTCCTGTAGCATGATAATTAGTACCCGAAACCTTAGCATCAACAGATTTTGAACCAGTTGGAATACTAACACTCAAAGAATAACTAGCTTTTTCACCTCGTCTGGCAGCACTTCGCATTTGATACACTCTTATTTTATAAGTCCCTGTAGAAGGCAAAACAATACTACACTTGTTCCCATCATTTTGACCAATAAATATGGCTTCGCCTTGCGAACCTGGAGGTAGCACATTAAAATAAGAATCATTGCTTTTATTAGTCAACGTTACATTTAACTTTTGACCTTGATTTGCCCCAACAGTGTAATCAATCGTTTGATCACCAGAAATTACTCCTTGAATTATTGTTGACGATTTACCAACAGGGAACGAGACTTTTTTGGTGATGATTTGAGCAAAAGTCAAGTATGGAAAAATCAAAATAAAAATCTTGAAAAAATTAAAATGTGCTTTCATAATTATGCATTAAACTTTGTTTACTTTGGGCTAGTATTACTCAATGTCAGCGTAAAAGACACACTCGTTCCCTTTCTCGCGGCACTTCTCATTTGAGAAACCCTAATGGTGTAAATCCCACTTTTAGAAATCGTTCCAGAAAAGTTATTCCCATCTATTTCTCCTCTATGCAAAGCCTCTGCGCTTTCATCTGGAGATAACAAATTAAATGAAGATGAATTGGTACTTCCTTTAAAAGTCACTTTAAAAGTTTGTCCTTCTTCAACATAAACCGTGTAATCAATATAAGCGTCGCCTTTAAAAGTGCCTTTGATTACTTTTTTGGGACTGTCTGGTTGCAAAGTCACACTTACCTTTTTTTGTGCAAAAGAAACCATTGGTACCATTGCTACAAATAATACCATTACTAAAACTTGTTTAAAAATTGATTTCATAAAATATTGATTTTAATTGTTTTACAAACTAAAGTTATTAAAAAAATGATTAACAATTAATGCTTCGTCAATAAATAATTATAAATTCAAAAATCTAACTACTATAAAATGATTTGCGTTTTATGCTGTATTGGTTTACTTTAGAACTTCTTAACAACACAAAAATCATGAAAACAAAAAGCGTTTTATTTTTTCTTTTTTTATGCTTTCAATCCATTTTTGCTCAAGATATTCAAGGTGCTTGGGAGGGAAGTCTTAGTATTCAAGGGCGGTCTTTACCTTTGATTTTTAATATTCAAAAAAACGGAAATTCGTTTCTAACTACGCTTGATAGTCCGATGCAAGGCGCCAAAGGAATTCCTGTAAAAGAAACTACATACATAAACAACGAATTGCAACTAAGTGCTCCAAATCTTAATTTGAAATATAGTGGTCTGTTTAACGGTACAACTATTGAAGGAACTTTTCTCCAAAACGGCGCCTCCTTTCCTTTGGTTTTAATCCGAAAAATAATCAATCGTCCTCAAGAACCGCAACCGCCTTTTGATTATCCTATTGAAGAAGTGACTTTTTTGAATCCAAAAGATAAAAATACCCTTGCAGGAACTTTGACATTACCGAAAAACAAAAAAGACTTTCCAATAGTCGTTTTAATTACAGGTTCTGGTGCACAAGATAGAAATTCAGAAATTTTTGACCACCACCCTTTTGCTGTAATAGCTCATGATTTTGCCCAAAAAGGAATTGGTGTATTGCGACTAGACGATCGCGGCGTTGGCGGATCTAGCAAAGGAAGTCCAGAGGATACTTCTGCCAATTTTGCCACTGACATCTCTTCCGCTGTTGATTTTCTTTATTCCAAAGGCTATAAAAATATTGGTATACTTGGTCATAGTGAAGGGGGATTAATTGCTCCAATGGTAGCCAATGAAAACAAAAAAGTACAATTTGTTATTTCAATGGCAGGCCCAGGTATTCCTATTGACCGAATGATGCTCTTACAAAGCCAATCGATTATGAAAGCCGAAGGAGCCAATGCCAACCAAATTGCGACAACCACTGCTTTCAATGAAAAAGTATATGCTTATATCATAAACTACACAGGGCATAACTTAAAAACAGATTTTAAAGACTATATCAAACAAGAATTCAAAAAACTAACCCAAAATCAAGGGTTAACCGAATCACAAATCGATGAATTTGTATCCCAACAAACCAACTCGATAACGAATCCTTGGTATGTCTATTTCTTAAAATTCAATCCTGATACCTATTGGTCCAAAATAAAAATTCCGGTATTAGCACTCAATGGCACTTTGGATGTTCAAGTAAAATCAGCAGAGAATTTGGCAGGAATACAAGCTTCACTTCAAAAAGCGGGCAACAAAAAAGCAACAATTACGGAACTTCAAGGTCTCAACCACTTATTTCAAGAAGCAAAAACAGGAACCATAGCTGAATATGCTACAATTGAGCAAACCATTGCGCCAAAAGTACTCAATACTATGAGTGACTGGATTTTGAAATGGGAATCAAAAAATTAAAACAAAGTCCAAAAAGGTAGTTTAAAGAGTTTAGATGTTTTTGTTTTCTATGAAATGAAATAGAATGTAAATTTTAGTAATTTTAATACTTTAAGAAAATCTTTTTAGCGAAACGCTCTGCAATATGAATCGTCAACTGCTTTTATTGCTATTAATTCCAACTTTTTTACTAGCACAACTTCGTAATTTTAGAAAAACGACGCTCGATTCTTTGCAATCCAAAATCATAAAAGGAACCGCCTCTTTGAGTATGAGCTATACCAAAGATTCTGATAAAAACTTAATTATTTATTCTGATGTTTCGTTGCTATATCCAGACAGCCAACATTTATATTCCTTTGGCAGTAACCTTCGCTACAATAGTTTTTACACCGGAAGTGCGAGTAGCAACAACCGATTTTATGCAAGTGTTAATGTTCATTTATTCAATCATACCCTTTTAGAAAACAATCATTTGAAAGAAAAAGTCATTGCACCAGAACTTTTCTCTTTTTATCAATATGACGAAAATCAAGGGCTCAAGCAACGCATACAACTGGGTGCAAATGCAGCAATCAAGTTGATAAGGTCCAAAAATTTCCGAATCAATACGGGAGTTGGTTTTTTTTATGAATTTCAGCGATGGCGAATGCTCACCGATGAAGATATTAGAACGATACAGGCCCTACCTGATGCTTTTTTACAATACATTAAAGACTTATATGAAATGGACAGCAAGTTTAATGTAATACGAAAAAATGTTAGGGCTCAAGTATACCTAAGTTCGCATGCTATTTTGAACAAAAAACTTGACTTTGATTTTATGTTTAGCTACCAACAACCTTTCAAACCTCCATTTAGAGGATTACCTGAAGATGGTCCTTTTCCTGTAATCACAAGATTGTACCCCCGATATACTTTTGAATGTGTACTGAGTTACAAATTCACCAAAAAATTCTCTGCTCAAGGTCGTGTGTACTTGCAACATGACAAAGGACATGTTTCGCCTTTTGCTTCAAACGAAACTTTAAATTTTATACCAAGTCTCAATTTTAGATGGTAAAATAGAATACCGTCTCGACTAAAACAAAAAGAAGCTTACCTTCAAGATGAAATCAAATCTTACCATATAGATTTGATTTTTTTAATGAAAAAGTTTTTATCAGGAAGTATTATTGGAACACTAAATATACTATATTCGTAAAAAATATACTATAATTTAGCCTCAACCGTGCCTAGTTAATGACTGCAATCGACTATTCCCCTGGTTTACATAAACTTGTAACACTCGAAGTACAAGATCTTACTAAATTAACCTCGAGTGAAAATTTCATCCGTTTTTCTAAAAATTTAATTGCAAAATATCAACTAGAAAAAGTGGGGATTAGTGAACATATTTTTGAAAACAATAGTTTCACCATAGCCATTTGTTTAAAAGAATCTCATATTTGCATTCATACATGGCCTGAATTCAATCAATTGACTTTGGATGTATATTTATGTAACTATTTGCAAGACAATACACAAAAAGTAAAAGACATTACACAAGAATATATCAGCTACTTTGAAGCAAAAATTCTAAAGGAATTCGAAATTAATAGATAATACATGACTGTCCCTTGTTTTAATTGTAATACTACTACAACTCTTGAGGTAAATTTTGAAGTTGAAGTTTTTGCTTGCCCTGCTTGTAACTATGTCTATAAAAACAAAGAAGGTGCAGGTCTTTCGCTTTATATGAAGTCTCAACCCTACTCCTTTGAGAATACATTTGAGATTGGCAAAACTGCCGTATTTGATAATGTTGACTATCAAGTAACTGGATTAGTGATCAAATCACACCAAGACTTTGAGTGGAGAGAGTACATTCTACAAGCAAAAAATGGCAGCTTTTTATACCTCTCTGAATCTGATGGGCATTGGATTCTTCTAAACGAGATTACTTTTGATACCAAAGTTGGCAATCATCCTTTAACAGTAGAACATAACGAAATCACTTATGATCGTTACGATTATTATTATCCAAAGCTAGTCGCCTCAAAAGGTTTCTTCGATTTTGATATTTATAAAAATGTTGAACTTATAGAATATATTCATCCACCCTTCTTACTAAGTTTTGAAAAAGTTGGCCATCAACAAACAGCTTTATTAGGAAAACATATTTCTACTAGAGCGATAAAAAAAGCTTTCGCTACTACTTCTTTACCATCAAAAAGAGGCATTGGTCAAGTGCAACCCTTTCTTATAAATGTTAGAAATACAGCTCTTATTTTTTGTGGTATTGCTTTTTTAATTTTGATTACGCATTGGTTCCTTAACAAAGATCGTGTCGAACAAAAAGTTCTCGATACCTCCATTGCGTTTGATGAATATGCTAAAAAAGATTTTATTACCCCTTCTTTTGAACTAAAAGGAAGTTCTGCCCCATTGACCATACAATTATATTCTAACGTGGATAATTCTTGGGCAAATGTGCAAGTAGCATTAATCAATGAAAAAAATGGTGACGAAGTTTATGCTAACAAGGATATAGAATACTATCATGGCTATACCGATGGGGAAAATTGGACGGAAGGCGATACTTCCGAAGAATTTAATATTTGTGGAGTCGCTGCTGGTAAATACCATTTGGCCATTACCCCTATGAAAGCAACTGAAGACACCCAAAATCAAACGGTTCAAATTCAAGCGAGTTGGTCAAGTCCTTCTACAAGAAATGTCTGGATGATTTATATTTTTATGACCGTATTTGTCGTTGCTATTTATTATTTAGAACGGTCATTTGAAGAAAAAAGATGGGAATAATCATTTTAAATACAATATGGAAAAAGTAAAAGAATTTGTGCAAACCAACTTCATTGCACTGCTCGTAGGAGCTTTATTTTATGCGCTTTTTGTGTATTACAATTGGCAAGGCAATAGCATATGCGATTGCGAAACCACAGAGAGCTACCGCCCTGCACAAGGCAATCGCTCAGTAAATCATTTTTATCACAAATAACTAAACAAAATACTATGGAAATTTTAACTATGAGACCTGTTTTAGCATCTATTGTCTTTTCGATCATAGGAATTGCAATTTTATTAATCACCTATTTTATCATCGAAAAATTGACTCCTGAAAATACTTGGTCTCAAATTTCAAAAAATAATAATGTGGCTTTGGCGATTGTTTTTGGAGCCTTCATCATTGGGATTTCGATGATTATTAGTGCCGCAATTCATGGGTAAAAAGATTTTAAAATTTGAATATTTATTACTTTTTGCCGTATTCACCATTGCTACTTGTGGATTAGTTTACGAACTCGTCGCGGGTACTTTGGCCAGTTATTTATTGGGTGATTCGGTAAAACAATTCTCGTTTATCATTGGAGTTTACCTTTTTTCGATGGGAATTGGCTCCTACTTCTCAAAATTTTTAACCAAAAATCTGCTCAATACTTTTGTTGAAATTGAAATTTTGGTTGGATTAATTGGAGGGTTGAGCTCTGTGGTTTTGTTCCTGCTTTTTGAAAGTATTAATTCCTTTCAGTTTATACTTTACTTCCTTGTTTTTGTAACCGGTTGTTTGGTAGGATTAGAAATTCCATTGTTGATGAATATTCTAAAAGACAAAGTCGAATTTAAAGATTTAGTCTCAAACGTTTTTACTTTTGATTACATTGGAGCTTTATTGGCTTCCATATTATTTCCCTTGGTTTTAGTGCCAAAACTAGGCATTATGGGTACTTCCTTATTCTTCGGAATGATCAATGTATCTATTGCAATTGCCTTATGTTACTTGCTCAAAAATGAGTTGAAAAAAGTACATTTGGTTCGAAGCAAAGCCATATTTTCCTTTGTTATTTTATTAGCTGTTTTTATATTCTCTGATAAAATTTTGTCCTATTCAGAAGGGAAACTCTATGGTGAAAACATTGTTTATACCAATACTACTCCTTACCAAAGAATTGTTTTAACACACAACAAAAGTGACTACCGTCTGTACCTCAACAATAACTTACAGTTTAGCTCGACCGATGAATACCGCTACCACGAAGCACTGGTGCATCCCGCATTATCAATGGCAAAAAGCGTGTCAAATGTTCTGGTTTTAGGCGGCGGTGATGGACTTGCCGTTAGAGAAATCTTGAAATACAAAGAGGTGCAAAAAGTAACACTTGTAGATTTGGATGAAGGAATGACCAAAATGTTTAAAACCAATACCATCTTAAGCGGTTTTAATGCTAATTCGCTCAACGATCCTAAAGTGACTGTTTTTAATAAAGACGCCTACATTTGGGCAAAAAATTGCCAAGAAAAATTTGATGTTGTGATTATCGATTTTCCAGATCCATCCAATTACAGTCTCGGAAAATTGTATTCGCTTAATTTTTATGCTACGATTCAAAACCTTTTAAACCAAGATGCTGTGGTCGTTATTCAAACCACATCGCCTTATTTTGCACCCAAATCCTTTTGGTGTATTAATAAAACGGTAATGCAAGTTTTTCCACAAATTGATGCTTATCACGCGTATGTTCCATCGTTTGGAGAATGGGGTTTTACCATCGCAATTAATGGTTTTGGAACTACATTTAATACTGTAAACCGAAAAGTGGATGCTTTGCGTTTTTATAATTATCAATTTGATAAGTTCAATTATTTTTCTCAAGATATGATTTCAAAAGACATCGAAATCAATCGATTAGATAACCAAATTTTAGTACGCTATTTCGATGAAGAATGGGGAAAATTACAATAATTCAAGAAGAAACTTTCTCAAAATAATAACCACTTCGCTACTCGCAATTCCTCTATTGGAGGCGTGTAAAGAAAAAGTGGTTACTCTTTTGATTCGATTATCCGGAACCAATCATATTTTGGGGCATCGTCTTAGAGTAAAAAATTTTCCTAAACCATCAAAAGAAATTACCGTTCCTTATTTGATTGTGGGTGGTGGAATTTCTGGATTGAGCGCAGCCAGACAACTCACAAAAAAAGGAATTACTGATTTTTTAATGGTCGAATTAGAAGATCATTTAGGCGGCAATTCATCCAATGGCGAGAACCAGTATTCTAAATATCCATTGGGCGCTCATTATTTGCCCTTACCAAATTTAGAGGACAAAGCCTTATTGCAATTTTTAGAAGAAGAAAAAATCATCTTAGGTTATGATTCCAAAGGGTTTCCAAAATTCGAAGAAACCCAACTCACTTTGGCTCCCGAAGAACGTTTGTTCTATAGAAATAATTGGCAAGAAGGTGTCGTTCCAAAGGAAGGAAATACTGCCGCTGAAGATCAAGAATTCGTCCGATTTTTCAAAGTAATGGATGGTTTTAGACAACAAAAAGATGAAAAGGGAAAGTATTGGTTCACGATACCTCTTGCAGAATCCTCCCAAAGTAAAGAAGTAAAAGCACTAGATGCTATGACTATGCAACAATGGTTTGAGAGCCAAAATTTTACAGCAAAACCTCTTTTTGATTATATTGATTATTGTTGCAAAGATGATTTCGGATTAGGAATAGCCTACGTTTCTGCTTATGCAGGTATTCATTATTTTGCCGCAAGAAAACAAAATGCATCAGAAGATCATCAAGATTCGGTGCTCACTTGGCCTGAAGGAAACTCAAGATTAGCCAATCACCTGAAAAAATATGTAAAAGGAAAATCATTAAAAAACCATTTGGTTTTCGAAATTGAAAATGATACCCATAAAGCAGTTGCTAAAATTTTTGATAATGAAACCAAAACTACCATCGCAATAACCGCGAAAAAAATTATACTTGCAACGCCTCAGTTTGTAAATCAATACCTGTTGAAAGATCGAAAAGATTTGGCTTCACATTTTCATTATACTCCTTGGCTTTTGGCTACTTTAGTTGTGTCTGATATAAACGATAACGGGAGCTTTCCTTTGTGTTGGGATAATGTAATTTATGGTTCAAAAGGTTTGGGATATGTCTACGACCAACATCAATCCCTTCAACAACTACAGGATAAAAAAGTAATCACTTATTATTACAGTTTCTCTAGTGCCGATTTGAAAAAAACACGCCGAGAAATGTATAAAAAGACCACAGAATATTGGAAACAAATGGTTTTTGATGATTTAAAAATAGCCCATCCCAATATTGAATCCCTAACTGAAAGCATCGAAGTTCATTTATTAGGTCACGGAATGATTAGTCCTGTTCCTAATTTTATTTTTAGTGATACCAAAAAAGAAGCTGCAAAACCTATCGACAATACGCTGTTTTTTGCTCATAGTGATTTATCAGGTATCTCTATTTTTGAAGAAGCCTTTCATCAAGGAATTAACGCAGTAAATACAATGCTCAATGCAACAACCTTGGATTCATAAAGCCAAAACAGATAGTATATTTATCTTATCACCTTCCTTTTTGGTGGTTAGTATTGTATTTCTATTTCAAAAACAATTGCAACAAATAGAAACTAAGTATTCTTTTTACACTTGGCTCTTTCTAATTGTTTTTATCGATGTTGCACACGTTTATGCTACTTTATTTAAAACCTATTTTGTTGCAAGCGAATTTCAAAAAAGAAAAAAATTACTAATCGGTTTGCCTATTATATGCTTTTTAATTGGAATCATTTTGTTTTCTTTTGGGAGTAAAGTCTTTTGGTCTGTAATGGCATATATAGCTGTTTTTCATTTCATCAGACAGCAATATGGCTTTATGCGTTTATATGCACGAAAGGAATCTAAAAAATGGGCTTGGGTAGACAATCTGGTAATTTATACCGCCACAATTTACCCTATGTTGTATTGGTTTTTATCATCGCCAAGAGAATTTAATTGGTTTGTTGAAAACGAATTCTTGCATTTCGAAAGTCCTTTCTTAATTATGGTTTTAAGCTGGATTTACGGTTGTGTACTTCTTTTTTATGTAGTCCGAACAAGTTATTTTGGCGTTAAGAATAATTATATCAATATTCCAAAAAATGCAATACTGCTAGGAACTATTTTGTCTTGGTTTTTTGGAATCGTCTATTTTAACAACGATTTGATTTTTACTTTGCTTAATGTCGTTTCTCACGGCATTCCGTACATAGCGCTTATTTATCTCAATGAAATCGATAAAAAAACATCCAAAGAATTGCATTGGTTATACTATTTCAAACATTTTAAAGGACTTTTACTCTTCTTATTCGTTTTGCTTTTGATTGCTTTTTCCGAAGAATATCTTTGGGAAATTTTAGTTTGGAAGGAACAATTGTCAGGTACAACAGAAGATTTTTCAAATTGGTATTTCTTAATTGTACCCTTACTAACCGTACCACAATTTACTCATTATCTCTTGGATGGATTTATTTGGAAGAAAAACAAATCTACCACATAAAAATTCCACTAGATTTTCATATTTACTTTTATTTATTTCGATATTTACGTTCTATATACTTTTAAATCAGAAGAAATGAAACGTAGACGATTTATCGCATCAACTGCTTTGGCCGGTGTGGCAAGTGTAGGATTGGCAATGAACACCAGCCCAAAACAAGCAAAGTCTTTATTGCATCATGTGTTTTTTTGGCTAAAAAATCCCAATGATACAGCTGATAAAGAACAACTCATCGAAGGACTCAAAACCTTAGCAGCTATTCCGACTGTGAAACAAATTCACGTGGGACTTTTGGCCTCGACCGAAAAACGCGAAGTGGTAGATACCTCTTGGCATGTTTCAGAACTACTTTTCTTTGAAGATGAAAAAGGGCAAAAAACGTATCAAGATCACCCAATTCATCAAGACTTCGTCAAAAAGTATTCGCATCTCTGGCAAAAAGTTGTGGTTTATGACGCTATTGATGTGTAAAGTACCAACTCCCTTTTTCATAACCTAGTTGTAACGTTTGACTCAAATAAATACTAACTAAAAAACGAATCAAACAACAACTAAAACAGTGCTGTTATGAATAAAAAAATGATAATCGAATCATTACTAGGGATGGTAATTGGTGGTGTTGCAATGTTTACTTTTTTGCATTTAATACCCAAAGAACTCCTATTGAAATTCTATCCCAAAGGCGATTTTGAGACTTTTGCTTTTTTTGTTTCACTTTTAGTAGGTCCGTTTTTTGCCATTGCTTTGCACGAATTAGGACATTTAACAGCAGGACTTCTTCAAAAACACCAATTACAATTATTTGTCGTGGCTTTCTTTGGTTTGAAAAGAGAAAACCAGCGAGTAAGATTATTTTTTAACAAAGAAATGCAATACTTTGGTGGTATTTCTGCTACTTCACCAGTAAACTTAGAGGGTAATTTAAAGATACAATTTGCAAGAATTTTGGGTGCCGGACCCTTGTTTTCATTGCTCTTTGGTGGTGTTTTTCTTTTTCTTTTTTATTACTTTGATTCCGCTTGGAATGGTTTCAATGGTATAGTTGGCCTCATTTCAATTGCACTTTTTTTTGCTACTACCATTCCATCAAAATCTGGTCTTTTTTTTACGGATAGAAAAAGATTGCAGCGTTTGTTAAACAAAGGTAAAGTTGGCGAAATAGAATTAGCCCTTTTACAAGCATCTTTCCAAATGCTTTTAGACCAAAATGCCAAAAATTTGGAAATCAATAAACTTCAATTAATCCAAACAGATACCGAACCTGTGGTTCAATTTTGGGGTTTCTTCTTTGAATACGCCTACTACAAAGACCATCAAAACACTGAAAAAGCCACTTTACTTAAAAACAACTTACTGAATTATCAAACACTAATTCCAAAAGGGATATGGAAAAGTCTCGCTATTGATTAGAGCTCAACCAAAGTGTCTATCATCTTATTTTAAATTCAAGGTAAAGGATTGATTCGGAATCTGCGTTCGTTTATTCCGAGCGTCAGAATTTTAAAAGGAAAAAAAAAGAGTACTATCTCGAAGGAAAATAGTACTCTACATTTAAACTTGTTCCGAATCGTTATTCAATTGATGAATGATTTCGGCAATAAGTCCCGTCCATCCTGTTTGATGATTGGCGCCCAATCCTTTTCCGGTATCGCCATCAAAATATTCAAAAAACAAATGATTCGAGTTGAAGTTGGGGTCTTTTTGAAACTTTTCATAAGGTCCATACATCGGTATAAATTGCTCTTTATTAGGGACAAAAAGTGAGAGTAAACGATTCGCCACGCCATCAGCTGCATCTTTTATATTCATCATTACTCCTGAATGCGTTGGAAATTCTACTTTGTAGTCGTTTCCGTAATAGTTACAGAATTTCTCGAGTGAGTCCAAAATCAAATAGTTCATTGGAAACCAAATTGGGCCACGCCAATTGGAATTTCCTCCAAACATATCTCCTGTAGCTTCGGCAGGTGTATAATCTACTTGAACGGTTCCGCCATCATAGGTAAATCGATAGGGATGTTCTTTATGAAATTTAGACAACGAACGAACACCAAAATCAGACAAAAACTCCGATTCATCGAACATACGTTTCATAATCATCTTCATTCTATGCCCACGAAGAATAGATAATAACTTACTCTCTCCTTTTCCGGGATTGTACCAACTAGAAACTAAAGCGGCCAAATCTGGTCGGTTTGAAATAACCCATTCTACCCTACGTTTGAAATCTGGCAACTGATCTAATAATTCTGGGGTTAAAACTTCAACAGCAAAAAGCGGAATCAATCCAACCATCGAGCGCACTTTGAGCAATTCGGCTTCGCCATTTTCTTTATGCAACATATCATAATAAAACTGATCGTCTTCATCCCAAAGATTCAATTTATCCCCACCAATGGCTTGCATAGCACCAGCGATATGCAAAAAGTGCTCAAAAAACTTAGAAGCCATATCTTGATACACCGGATTTTCAATCGCAATTTCGCAAGCAATTCGCAACATATTTAGACTATACATTGCCATCCAACCCGTTCCATCGGCTTGTTCTAAATGACCGCCCGTTGGTAAAGCTGCCGAACGATCAAAAACCCCAATATTATCCATTCCAAGGAATCCGCCTCCAAAAATATTGTTTCCTCCCTCATCTTTCAGGTTCACCCACCAAGTGAAATTGAGCAGTAGTTTATGGAAAATGCGTTCCAAGAAAACGCGGTCGCCTTTACCTCCATTCATTTCTTTGTCAATTTCATATACTTTCCAGGTTGCCCAAGCGTGTACTGGAGGATTCACATCCGAAAACGACCACTCATAGGCAGGAATTTGTCCATTAGGATGCATGTAATATTCTCTCAAAATAACCGATAATTGACGTTTGGCAAAATCGGGATCCAATCGTGCCAAAGGCAAAGTATGAAAGGCTAAATCCCAAGCGGCAAACCAAGGATATTCCCATTTATCGGGCATTGACAAAATATTGGAAGTGTACAAATGTTTCCAAGAACTATTTCTTCCTTTACTTCTATTAGGATCAGGTTTCGGCATCGAAGGATCGCCTTTAATCCATTCATAAACATTGTAGTAATACCATTGTTTGGTCCACAACATCCCAGCATAAGCTTGACGCTGTACCGATTTCAAATGTTGCTCTTTGATGTTTTTTTGCAAACTATCATAAAACAAATCGGCTTCCTTCAGTCGTTGCGCATAAATAGCATCAAAATCTTCAAAAGGAGCTCTTGGCGTTTGATTGGTAAAACGCAATCGGATTACTTTTTTCCCTTTGGCAGGAATGAGTTGTTCGTATTTAGCAGAAGCTTTAGTTCCTATTTTATTGGGATTTACAGCATCTTTTTTCTTATTAATGATATAATCATTGATTCCGTCTTTGGTATACTTGGTTAAATTTTCCGAATGGTATAAGCGTTGAAAATTGGTTTCGTTTTCACAAAAAAGCAGTTCATCTGCATTTTCTGCATACAACGTATAATGACCAACTAATCGATGATTGACTTCGATTACTGATTTTCCATTGCCCACCAAAGAAGGCTTGTGCTTGTAATTATCATAGCCCCAGCACCAAGTATTTCGGAACCAAACAGTAGGTAAAACCGTTATAGGTGCAGCCACATCCGATTGATTTTCGATAGTAATTTGAATCAAAATATCTTGCTGATCGGCTTTGGCATATTCAATGCTAATGTCAAAATACGCGTCTTTATCAAAAATGCCCGTATCCAAAAGTTCATACTCTGGTTGCTGACGATTGCGCTTTTTAGATTCTTTGACTAATTTTTCATAAGGAAATGCCGCCTGTGGATACTTGTAAAGCATTTTTTGGTAAGAATGTGTTGGCGTAGCATCTTGGTAATAATAAATTTCTTTGACGTCTTCTCCGTGGTTGGATTCGTTTCCGGTAAGACCAAAAAAACGTTCCTTAAGAATTTTGTCGTGATGGTTCCAAAATGCCAAAGCGAAACAAATGTGTTGTTTATTGTCTGAAATGCCACCTATGCCTTCTTCTCCCCATCGATACGCTTTGGAACGCGCCATATCGTGAGTAATGCTATTCCAAGCATCTCCATTGGCAGAATAGTCTTCTCTAACAGTTCCCCATTGTCTTTCGGTTAAATAGGGACCCCATTTTTTCCAGCCTTTGTTATCTTTTCTTTCGAGTAATCGGGCTCTCTCAGCGTCTATCTCTGTCATAGCTCTATTTGTTTTTGTCTTTTGCAATTTATAGAAATAGCGTTGAAAAAAAGGAAAAAAATCCGTAAAAATCCATAATCAATTCTTTCCTATTGATTTTTTTTCGAAGTGTAAAATACTAAATCTCTAAATTATAGTCTTTTGAAAAGGTTTTCTGAGAAAAAAACAAAGCCTTTTGAGTACTATACCCATAAAATTTTAGCCAAAAATGATGGGAAAGCGGGCAAACTTTGCGACCTTTGTCATTCAGAAATTTAAACAATGGCAAAGATTTTAACGGGAGTACAGAGTACAGGTACTCCGCATTTAGGCAATTTATTAGGCGCAATTATACCTGCAATTGCATTATCGAATGATCCAAAAAATGAATCATTCCTTTTTATCGCCGATTTGCATTCGATTACACAAATCAAAAATGGCGAAACCTTAAGAAACAATACTTACAGTACTGCAGCAGCTTGGTTGGCGTGTGGACTAGACGTCAATAAAGTTATTTTTTATCGCCAATCCGATGTACCTCAAACGGCAGAATTGTCTTGGTATCTGAGCTGTTTTTTTCCTTTTCAACGTTTGACTTTGGCGCATTCGTTCAAAGACAAATCCGATCGTTTAGACGATGTAAATGCTGGGTTGTTTTCGTATCCAATGTTGATGGCCGCGGACATTTTATTGTATGACGCCGAATTTGTACCCGTAGGAAAAGACCAGTTGCAACACCTCGAAATTACTCGTGATGTCGCTTCTCGTTTCAATCACCAAATGGGAGAAACCTTTGTGTTACCCGAAGCCAAAATCCAAGAAGACAGTATGTTGATTCCTGGTACCAATGGCGGAAAAATGAGTAAATCAGCCAATAATGTGATCAACATTTTCTTAGACGACAAAGCGTTGCGCAAGCAAATTATGAGCATCGAAACCGATAGTACTCCGTTAGAAGATCCAAAAAATCCTGATACTTGTAACGCTTTTGCTATTTATAAATTGTTGGCCAATGAAGATCAAATTGCCACGATGAGAGCCAATTATTTGGGAGGAAATTATGGTTATGGTCACGCCAAACAAGCCTTGTTTGAACTGATTGTAGAAAAATTCAAAACCGAAAGAGAACGTTACAATTATTACATCAATAACCTAACAGAAGTAGACGCCTTATTGAAACAAGGTGCCGAAAAAGCAGCAACCATCGCCAATGGCGTTTTGGATCGCGTACGCTTGAAATTAGGTTTCGAGTCGTTACAGTAAACGTTACTACGAATAAATTATGAAAAGGAATATTCCGATTGGGATATTCCTTTTTTTGTTTCATTTTGGAAATGGGAAAAGCTTCCTATTCGAATGTATGTTTGTTGCGAATTTAAATTAAAGCGATACTGTTTTAAAATAAAACCAGCTAATTGTTGCCAAAATTTGCAATATCATTATCAACCAAAATTTTAAAAGATATCTGGTTTTCCTTGTTTTATGTCGGAACAAAAGCATCGCTAATCCACTACCAACAGTTCCTCCGAAGAACACGAAGGTTAAAAGTGTTGTTTCGGGGATTCTTTGTTTATGACTTTTTGCTTGCTGTTTATCAAAAACAGTCAACAGAAAACCGATGACGTTCAGAATCAAAAAAAAATACAATAAAATATCCATTGCGATACATATACGCTCCAAAGATATTATTTTAGCTGTCCGAAAAATTCAAAAAATGACCAACCTACAATTCATCGCCCAAAAGGTAGCTACCGCAGCCATCAATATTCAAAACACCGTTCAATTATTACAAGAAGATTGTACGATTCCGTTTATTTCGCGTTACCGAAAAGACAAAACAGGCAATCTGGATGAAACACAAATCGAACAAATTGCCAAACTCCAAAAAGAGTACGAGGCCATCCTGAAACGAAAAGAAGCCATCGTAAAATCCATCGAAGAGCAAAACGCCTTGACTCCCGAATTGGATAAAAAAATCCAACAAAGTTTTGACCTACAAGAGTTGGAGGATTTGTATTTGCCGTACAAAAAGAAAAAAAGAACCAAAGCCGATGTGGCTCGTGAAAACGGACTAGAACCTTTGGCCAAAATTATAATGGCACAAAAAAATGACGATGTCGATTTCTTGGCTACGCAATACTTGAACGATGCTGTTGTCAATGAAGAAGTAGCTTTACAAGGCGCCAGAGAAATCATTGCCGAATGGATTAACGAAAATATTTACGTTCGTAAGCAATTGCGCCGTTTGTACGAACGCAAAGCGACCATCACCACCAAAGTAGTCAAAACGAAAAAAGACGAAGCCGATGCGCAAAAATTTTCGCAATATTTCGATTGGTCTGAACCGTTGACCAAAGCGCCTTCGCACCGTCTCTTAGCGATGCTACGTGCCGAAAATGAAGGGTTCATCAAATTCAAAGTCGAAGTTGATCTTGACGAAGCCTACGACCTTATCGACGAATTGGTGTTGAAAGGTCAATGCCCAAGTACCGCGCACGTACAATTGGCCATAGAGGATTCCTATAAAAGATTGCTCCAGCCTACCATTGCCAATGAAACCTTGCAAGAAGCCAAAGCCAAAGCCGATGCCAATTCTATTCAGGTTTTTGCGAATAATTTAGGGCAATTGTTATTGGCTCCTCCATTGGGCGAAAAACGAATTTTAGCCATCGACCCCGGATTCCGTTCGGGTTGTAAAGTGGTGTGTTTGGACGAAAAAGGCGACTTGTTGTACAACGAAACCATCTATCCGCACGCCCCTCAAAATGAAGAAGCTATGGCGATAAAAAAAATTCGTTCAATGGTTAATTCTTATAAAATTGACGCCATATCTATAGGCAACGGAACTGCTTCGAGAGAAACCGAATTCTTCATCAAGAAAATCGCTTTCGATAAGCCTGTACAAGTTTTTGTTGTATCAGAAGCGGGGGCTTCGGTCTATTCGGCTTCCAAAATTGCTCGTGAAGAATTCCCAAACTACGACGTAACGGTTCGTGGTTCGGTGTCTATCGGACGTCGCTTGTCGGATCCTTTGGCCGAATTGGTCAAAATCGACCCAAAAGCCATTGGTGTAGGACAATACCAACACGATGTGGACCAAACCAAACTCAAAGAAGAATTGGATGCAACGGTAATTCGTTGTGTGAATTCGGTGGGGATTAACATCAATACGGCCAGCAAACATTTGTTAAGTTATGTGAGTGGTATTGGAGAAAAACTAGCCGAAAATATTGTCGCCTATCGCTCTGAAAATGGTCCATTTGAGGACAGAAAACAACTCAAAAAAGTTCCGCGTTTGGGCGAAAAAGCCTTTCAACAAGGAGCCGCTTTCATTAGAATAAAAGAAGGAAAAAATCCGCTAGACAATTCGGCGGTGCATCCCGAAGCCTATACAGTCGTAGAAAAAATGGCCAAAGATTTAAAAATTTCTGTGAACGATTTGATTGCCAACAAAGAAAAAATTGCGCTCATCAAACCCGAAAACTACGTAACGCCCGAAATTGGGATTTTGGGTATCAAAGACATCCTCAAAGAGCTCGAAAAACCAGGATTGGACCCAAGAAAATCGGCCAAAATCTTTGAATTCGACCCGAATGTCAAATCCATCAAAGATTTAAAAACTGGGATGATTTTACCCGGAATCGTGAACAACATTACCAATTTTGGTTGTTTTGTCGACATCGGAATCAAAGAAAGCGGTTTGGTACACATTTCCCAACTCAAAGCGGGTTTCGTAAGCGATGTCAACGAAGTGGTTAAACTCCACCAACATGTGCAAGTAAAAGTAGTCGAAGTCGATGAAGACCGTAAACGCATTCAGTTGACAATGATTATTTAAATAGGAAATCTCAAAAAACTAAATTCCAAATTCCAAGAGGTCAACCTAAGCGCAATTTAAGGGCAAATTCTAGGGTTTGAAACTGTAATTCTGTATTTAAACCTTTGAAATTTAAAATTTATTATCTTTGTTTTATGAAGAAAGAAATCACCATAGACGACTTTTCGCCCCATCTTTTTTGGGACGTGGATTTGGATGGATTTGATCTACAAATTCACAAAGCCCATTTAGTTCAAAAGGTTTTAGAATATGGCTTAATAAGTGATTGGAATTTAATAAAAGATTTGTATGGATTAGATCAAATAAAAGATATTTCTATCAAAATCAGAAGCTTAGATGCAGTTACACTTTCTTATTTGTCAGCCCTATTTAATATAGATAAAACTGAATTCAGATGTTACAAACACAGACAGTTGTACCCGACCTACTGGAACTCTTAAAAGGAATTATGAATGAAAATCTGTTTTCAGATTTCAATTTAGTGGGCGGCACCGCATTGGCTTTACAAATAGGACATCGAAATTCTATTGACGTAGATTTGTTTGGCAATTCAGAAATTAAAGTTGATTTATTTATCGATACATTAAAAAGTTTTGGAGAAGTTGTTGTAACGCAAAGTACCAAAAATGTATTAATTACAAAGATTAATAATATTAAAGTTGATTTTGTGAATTACAAATATCCATTATTAACGAATGCTTTATTAGTTGAAAATATTAGAATGCTGTCAACCAGAGACATTGCTGCAATGAAGTTAAATGCTATAGCAGGAAGAGGCTCAAAAAAAGATTTTATTGATTTATTTTTTTTACTTGAAGAGTTTTCATTAAAAGAAATATTTTCCTTTTATACTCAAAAATACCCTGATGGATCTGTTTTTATGGTACAAAAAAGTTTAGCTTATTTTGAGGATGCAGATATTCAGTTGCAACCTAAAATGTTTAAAGACTTTAATTGGGAAACCTGCAAACAAAAAATAATCGAAGAAGTATTGAAATTGTAGCAACTCCACCAACATCTGCAAGTAAAAGTAGTCGAAGTCGATGAAGACAGAAAACGCATTCAGTTGACGATGGTTATTTAAATAAAATCTCAAAAACTAAATTCCAAATTCCAAGAGGTCAACCTGTGCGCAATTGAAGGGCAAATTCTAGGGAGTTTCTCAAATCTTTCAATCAAGAGGTATAAAAAAAACAAAGCCCGGCAATGTTTCTTGTCGGGCTTTTTTGGGCTTATAACCACCCCAGCCGGTCCGAGCAGAACTATCTACAGTGGCTAGCGCGATGCCTCAGGCTCGTGCCTATAAAGCTGAACACCAAAACAAACTTTAACCTTGAAAAACTTGTAATTTTTTTTCTAAAATAGAAATACAAATTGATTAGGCTTGTGGGTACGAGCGAGACGCTCACACTAGCGCCCTGAATACCTAATGCTGGAGCCATTGGGGATTTCAGCTCAAAACTCTAGTAAATCCTTGAATTTTATGGATTCAATTAAGACCATAAAAAAAGCCCGACATTGCTGTCAGGCTTTTAAGCTCCTCCGCCGCGGCGGACTCGAACCAAGTCCAAAAAGTTTATTCCATAAAAAAAGCCCGACATCACTGTCAGGCTTTTAAGCTCCCCCTCTTGGGCTCGAACCAAGGACCCTCTGATTAACAGTCAGATGCTCTAACCAACTGAGCTAAGGAGGAAACTGTGTATTATAATGCGTAGTAGGAACGTTTTCTGTGGCTTTGACTGACATTGTTTGTTTGTCTAAGCGGTTGCAAAGATACACCTAATTTCAAGTTTTGCAAACAAAAAATAAATTTTTTTTGATTTTTTTTATCTGCCTACAATCGCTTTGTAAATGTCGTTTCCGTTAGCAAATAAAAGCAACGAGATAAGTAAAACAAAACCAACCATTTGAGCATTCTCTAAGAATTTGTCGCTTGGTTTTTTGCCGCTAATGATTTCGTATAACAAAAACATTACGTGTCCACCATCCAACGCTGGAATCGGCAATAAATTCATTACCCCCAACATAATCGATAACAAAGCGGTGATGTTCCAGAATACTTCCCAGCTCCAAGAACTAGGGAAAATATTAAAAATAGCCGCAAATCCACCCACTTGTTTGTACGCTTTAGTTTCTGGATTGAAAATCATTTTCAATTGTTTGCCATAGCCTAACAATTGGTCTTTCCCTCTTTCAATTCCCACCGGAATCGATTCGAAGAAACCGTATTCTTGTTTGCTGATTTTATAGTAGCCTAATTTCTCTAACGATTCTAATCCCAAAGCACCCACTTGTATCCCCAATTTAGCTTCTTGGTTCACGATTACTTGCACAGGCACTTCTTTTTCGTTTCGAATTACAACAGCTGGAAGGGTTTTGCCTTTGTTGGCTTTTAAAATCGCTGTTACTTGGTCGTAATATTTGGCGGGTTGTCCATTCAAGGAAACCATTACGTCTTTGGGCTGTAATTGTTTATTTACTGACTCTTCAGGAATAGCGGTAACGGCAAATGGCATACGGATATTCACTAAAGGCCCTTTTTCTAATTTTGATAATTGGTCAACTAAATCAACAGGCATTTGAATGGTTTGAGTAGCGCCATTTCTTTCGATTTGGACTTGTTTCCCCATAATCAATTTCATATTGATTTCGTTGTCGTATTTTTCTATTTTTTCGCCATCAATACTGAGGATTTTATCTCCCGTTTGGAAACCAATTTTGTTCATCACCGGATTTTCTATCAATAATCCGTCTTTCATATCGGCCATCGCCACAAAAGCATCACCATAAGCAAAAGCCATTCCTATATAAATAAGGAACGCCAAAATGAAATTCACGGTAACTCCACCTAACATAATAATCAAACGTTGCCAAGCAGGTTTCGAACGGAATTCCCAAGGTTGTGGAGGCAAGGCCATTTGTTCCTTGTCCATACTCTCGTCAATCATCCCAGAGATTTTTACATAACCCCCAAGAGGCAACCAACCAATACCGTATTCGGTTTCGCCAATTTTCTTTTTGAGTAATGAAAACTTAAGGTCAAAAAATAAGTAGAATTTTTCTACTCTCGTTTTAAATGCTTTGGCAGGAATAAAATGTCCCAATTCGTGTAGAATAATTAATAAGGACAAACTCAATAAAAATTGAGCAAACTTGATAACGATTTCCATTGTTTACTTTTAGTTCTTAAATAACGCACAAAAGTAGCGTTTCTATTTTAATTTGATGGCGCAATATACTACATACGGCTTTAAATGTTTGTTAAATACAAAAATTTAGAGTACTGCTTTAAAGAGATGCTTTAACTTTACTTTTTAAACCGTACAGCCTTCATAGGTTGAAGTACCATCCTAAAAGTTACAGTATATATGAATAGTCTTTTGTTTTCTCCGCTTACGCTAAAAAGTATCACTTTCAAAAACCGTATCGTTATTTCTCCAATGTGCCAATACTCTGCTACAGATGGTTTTGCCAATGATTGGCATTTGGTGCATTTGGGCAGTCGTGCGGCTGGAGGTGTAGGATTGTTGATTCAAGAAGCTACGGCTGTTTCTCCCGAAGCTCGCATTTCACCAGAAGATTTAGGACTTTGGAAAGACGAACATATCGAAAAACTAAAGGCCATCAACCAATTCATAAAATCCCAAAACGCGATTCCGGGCATTCAACTGGCACACGCTGGGAGAAAAGCCAGTGTTTCGGCACCTTGGTTGGGCAACAAAAAATTAAGTGAAAACGAAGGCGGATGGAACACCGTTGCTCCAAGCTCGATTGCGTATCACGAAAATGAAACCGCTCCAATCGCTCTCGACAACCAAGGCATTCAAAAAGTACTAACTGATTTTCAATCGGCGACTCGACGTGCTGTAGAAGCGGGTTACCAAGTGCTGGAAATACACGCGGCTCACGGTTATTTATTACATCAATTTTTGTCGCCTCTGACGAATCAAAGAACCGATGAATATGGTGGTAGTTTTGAAAACAGAATTCGATTGACGCTAGAAACCGTAACTGCGGTGCAAGCCGAATGGCCTTCGAATTTGCCTTTGTTCGTTAGAATATCAGCAACCGATTGGGCTGAAGGCGGTTGGTCGGTAGAAGAATCGGTGCAACTTTCCCAAATTCTAAAAGAAAAAGGCGTCGATTTGATTGACGTCTCCTCTGGCGGATTGGTGTCCCATCAAAAAATCTCCATTGGCCCCAACTATCAAGTTCCTTTTGCCGAAAAAATTAAAAAGGAAACCGGCATACCAACTGGCGCTGTGGGAATGATTACCGAAGCCCATCAAGCAGAAAACATACTGTCTGCATCACAAGCCGACTTAGTGTTTTTTGCTAGAGAATCCCTTCGCAATCCTAATTTAGGATTAGATTTTGCTACTGCCTTAAAGGAAACCGTAGCTTGGCCGAAACAATATGAAAGAGCCAAAACAAGATAAAAAGTCCCACTCCAAAAACATTTTTATGCAAAAAATTAAAACAGCTCTACTCTCCTACGGAATGTCAGGAAAAGTATTTCACGCTCCTTTTCTCGATTTACATTCTGGTTTTGAAATAACGGGCGCTTGGGAACGCAGCAAAAGACTCATCCAATCCGATTTCCCTGAAGTAAAAAGCTACGCCAATTTAGATGCTTTACTCCAAGACGATTGCGATTTGGTAATTGTGAATACGCCTGTGGGAACGCATTATGAATACGCCAAACAAGTCTTACTCGCCGGAAAACACGCCATCGTAGAAAAAGCTTTCACCACCACCGTTGCCGAAGCCCAAGAACTAGCCGCTTTGGCCAACGAAAAAGGACTGCAATTGGCTGTTTTTCAAAACCGAAGATGGGACAGCGACTTCAAAACGGTCCAAAAAGTTATGCAAGACAAAATCCTAGGCGATATCGTAGAGGCCGAAATTCATTTTGATCGATACAATCCTAATTTGAGTCCAAAAGTCCACAAAGAAACCCAAAATGCCGGTGCTGGAATTCTGAAAGATTTAGGGCCTCACATCATCGACCAAGCCTTATGCTTGTTTGGTTTTCCAGATGCCGTAAACGGAGACATTCGAATTACTAGAGATCATTCTTTAGTAGACGATTGGATTGATATCACCCTATTTTATCCCGACCTAAGAGTCCGACTCAAAGCTGGTTTTTTTGTGCGCGAACCACATCCATCGTATACCCTTCACGGTAAAAAAGGTTCGTTTTTGAAAGCTCGTGGCGATGTGCAAGAAGACGAATTAAAATTAGGTAAAAAACCCAACACCACAGATTGGGGCACCGAACCCGAACACCTAAAAGGACTGCTTCACACCGAAAGCAACGGAACAATAATCAAAGAATTCATTCCCACAGAACAAGGCAATTACTATGCTTTTTTTGAAGGAGTGTACCAAGCCATTCTTCACGGAAAAAAAGTACCCGTTTCCGCTGCAGAAGGTGTTCAAGTGATGCAAATCATAGAGGCGGCAATCGCTAGTCATCAACAACAACGAAGAATCAACTTATAAACAATATCGTTGTAAATCATTAAAATGTGTTATTATGACACAATAAGCCGTTCTTTTTTGTAATTTTGGCACTTAAAACTCTAAAAACCAACACCTTTGATTTACCTCAACTTCTTAGGGCGATTGAAACCCAAAGGGAAATACAAAAAAGCTTACGCCGAAGCCAAAGTCTCTTACCTCAACAGAATACGTTGGGCGGTGGCTATGTTTTATTTTGGAATGGGACTTACTTTTGCCACTTGGGCAAGTCGCATTCCAACCATCAAAACGGCTTTACAACTTAGTGAAGGTACCTTGGGCACCATATTATTTGCACTTCCTGTAGGGCAACTCACTATGATGTTTTTCTCAGGAAAATTGGTCACACGTTATGGAAGTCACAGAGTATTGCCCATCTCAATTTTGTTATATGCTGTTAGTTTGACCAATTTAGCTTTGGCACAAAACGCTTGGCAATTGGCTCTGGGACTTTTTGCCTTTGGACTTACCGCCAACTTAACCAATATTTCTGTAAACACCCAAGGCGTGTATACCGAAGGCCTTTTTAAACGCAACATTATGTTGTCTTTTCACGGAATGTGGAGCTTGGCTGGTTTTACAGGAGCCTTAGTGGGGCTAGGAATGTTAGCCTTAGATTTAACAACCTACACCCATTTTATCATCGTAGCTTGTATCGTTTTAGGACTTGTGGCGTTCAATTACAAATTGCTCATCCGCGCCAAAGAAACCCAAAAAACCGAAAAGAAAAAACCTTTTTTCAAACCCGACCCCACCTTAATTTGGCTTGGCGTTATTGGATTTTGTTGTATGGCTAGCGAAGGCGTGATGTTCGATTGGAGTGGCGTATATTTCAAAGATGTAGTCAAAGTTCCGGGTCCTTTAGTCGTTTTGGGCTACACTTCCTTTATGATTATGATGGCCAGCGGCCGCTTTTTCGGCGACCGTCTTACCCAAAAATGGGGACGCAAAAAAGTAATGCAAATCAGCGGGTGTGTCATTTCTACAGGTTTATTCACCGCCGTATTTTTTCCCTACATCATTCCCGCAACCATCGCCTTTATGTTTGTTGGACTAGGCGTTTCAACTATCATTCCAACCTTGTATAGCATCGCAGGAAAACACCCAACTATCCCAACAGGCGAAGCACTCACCGCCGTCTCAAGCGTAAGTTTCCTAGGCTTTTTGATGGGACCACCCGTTATCGGACATATTGCTCAAGCTTTTGGTTTACAATTTTCATTCGCATTTATTGGTGTTTTCGGATTTTTAATCGCCTTTATGGTATCCAAAATAAAAATCGAAGCCTAATTATAAGGAGCACACGACCCTGCTATTCTAGACGAGTTGTCCTGCTGTACGCTATATCTTTTTTCCCTAGCTCTCCGTTTTTCAAACGGCCAGCTAGGAAAAAAAGGATGCCGCTCCCATCAGGGCTAGACGAGATATTTTCGTATCGCAAGACAAAGAAAAAAAAATTCAATCGTTATCGTAAAAGTTAATAGTTTTTTTATTACATTTATAAAACATAATCAATGATTATCAGTAAGTTATAAAAAACACACTTTTTAATACCATTTTATAAAGCAACGCATTTGAGTCTTGTGCTCAAATTTCCAAAAACGTTTTATTAATTAATGGGAGTGTTGCACTCCGTAAACTGTTGTATTGGAGGATTCCTTTTTTTCTGGGTCCTCCAATGTAACGGTACTTTATTTTTTATAAACGCCTATGCTTAAAAAATTATCTGTTCTTGGTTGCCTATTATTCATTCCAAAAAATTACGCACAAAACACGGCTGGTTTTACTCTCAAAGTAATCGAATCTCAATCCCAAAAAGCACTGCCCTCAGTGGTAGTTAGTATCCAAAACACTTCTTTTTTACAACTTACCTCCGCTTCTGGTACCGTGCTTTTCGACCAGTTACCGCCCAACACCTATTATGTACTGCTTCACAGTCAAGGCTACAAAGACCAATTACTAGCCGTTACCGTAGTGCCCAAAACCATCACCGATTTAGGGACTATTCCACTCTCCACAGACCCAATGGCCGAAATACAAAGCGCCACCATCGCCCTATCCGAAGAGCAATTGAATGATGATTTTAATGGTTCAGAAAGTACTGCACCGTTATTACAAGCCTCTCGAGATGTGTTTCAGCAAGCCGCCGCTTTTCAATGGGGACAAACCCGTTTTAGAATTCGAGGACTCGATGCCGAAAATGCCACTTTTCTCATAAATGGACTGACATTAAACAAAGTATACGATGGACGTCCACAATGGGGCGATTGGGGTGGCATCAACGATGTGCTGCGCAACCAAGAAATTGTCATTGGCACTGCCGCATTCGACTACAGTTTCGGCGGACTTTTAGGCGCACAGCAAATCAGTACCAGAGCTTCTAGTTATCGTTCGGGTTCCCGACTCTCTTTTGCCGGAACCAATACTACCTACAATTGGCGGATGATGGCAACCTATGCTTCTGGAGTAAGCAAAAAAGGCTGGGCATTCGTAGTTTCGGCTGGGAAACGAATCGGCGAAAATCCCTATTTCGAAGGCACGCATTTTGACGGCAACTCGGCTTTCATCAGCATCGAAAAACAATTCGGTGAAAAACATTCGCTCAATTTCACTGGTATTTATACTCCCAACTCAAGAGCCAAAACCGCTCCCAATACCGCCGAAGTCTTTACCCTAATGGGTTCGCGATACAATTCCTATTGGGGTTTTCAAAACGGCAAACAACGAAACGCTAGAATCAAAACTGTAGACGAGCCGCTACTCCTACTCAACCATTATTTCAAAATCAACGACAAAACAAACTTACAATCCGGAGTGCTTTATCAGTGGGGCAACATCAGCAATAGCAATATCGATTTTCAAAATGCCAACAATCCCGACCCGACCTATTATCGCAAAATGCCAAGCTATTACACTTCGCTTTACGAAAAAGACAATGGCGAATTTTCAGGCGCCTTCATTCCCGATGAAGAGAATGCCGAAAAAAGTCGATTGGCCTTTTTAGAAAATCCACAAATCAACTGGTCGGCACTTTACCAAGCCAATCAACAACCCATCCTTACCTCGAATGGAACCATCATCGGATACGAACCTTCAAAGAGCAACTACATCCTCTATGAAGACCGAGCCGACGAAACCGTCCTAGCTGCAAATACACTTTTAAATTCTCACCTTTCAGATGCTGTTGCCTTAACAGCAGGTGCCAATTTCAAAACCTCAAAAACACAACACTATCAAAAAGTAATCGACCTTTTGGGCGGCAGCTATTTTGAAGACATCGATGCGTTTTACAATGGCAATCAAGCCCAATCCGATTTGAATCATCCCAACCGACAAGTAGTCGAAGGCGATACCTATGGCTATAACTATTTTATAAGAGCGCAAGTAATCCAAGCCTTTACACAGTTTCAATTCAGATTCCGAAAGCTACATTTTTACCTCGGACAAGAATTTTCAATGACCAACTATCAGCGCGAAGGTTTGTACAAAAACGGACTCTATGAGAACAATTCTTTGGGCAAAAGCAATACAATCAACTTTGAGAATTTTGGTTTCAAGGCAGGAATGACCTATTCGATTTCTGGAAAACAAGCTGTTTTATTTCACGCCGCACACCTAAGTAAAGCCCCTACGATTCAAAACAGTTTTCCCAATGCCCGTTTGAACAATAGTATTGTGAACGGTCTTACCAATGAAACCCATAGCAGCATCGAAGCAAGCTATTTGTATCGAACGCCAATCATAAAAATAAGAGCGACTGCCTATTATTCTTATCTAAAAAACACCACCGAGAATTCCTTTTTCTACGCCGAGGGCATTTTCGATGACGGAGCGGGTTACACCAATACCGATGCTTTCGTAGGACAAACCCTTACCCAACTCGACAAACAAAATTATGGCGCAGAACTAAGTGTTGAATATCCCATTAGTACCACTCTGAAAACAACTTTAGCTGCCGCTTACGGACGCTACACTTATGCCAGCAACCCCAACGTTACTATAACGAATGATGCCCAAGCCTCGGTAGACAATACCAATCCTGTTTTTGATTTTGGAAAAGCCATTCTCAAAAATTACCATCAAGCTGGCTTACCTCAACAGGCCTATAGTGTGGGATTAGAATATCGCGACCCACACTATTGGTGGTTGGGTACCAATGTAAATTACGTTACCGAATCCTATATCTCCGTTTCCCCCATTGCCAGAACAGCTATTTTTTTCAAAAATCCAGCCAACGGTTTTCCATTTCCTGAAGCCACCGAAGCACGAGCCAAGGAATTACTGCGCCAAGAAAAATTAGACCCTATGCTTCTTCTCAATCTCACTGGTGGAAAAACGTGGAGAATCAAAGGGAAAACTCTTGGATTGTTTATGAGTGTTACCAATCTTTTAGATACCCATTACAAAACCGGAGGTTACGAACAAGCCCGAAACGCCAATTTTCGACAACGCAACCAAGATGTCTCAAGCGGGACACCCAACTTTGGCAACAAATATTTCCAAGGCTATGGCCGCAATTACTTTGTCTCCTTATATCTGAATTTATAATCAACCTCATTAAAATATAAAAATATGAAACGTTATATTTCTTCTCTATCCTTCCTCTTTGTCTTTTCCTTCTTCTTGATGAATTGTGCTCAAGAAGATTTTGACATTCCAAAATTAGAATGCACCCAACCCGATTTAAAAGTCAACCAAACCGTAGCTCAGGTGAAAGCCAATGCTAATGCAATTGTAGCGCAATACCCCTATGACGATAGCATTGAAGCCTATGTGGTTTCAAGTGACGAAGGCGGGAATTTTTTCAAAAGCATTAGCTTTCAAACGTTGGCCACTCCTACTTCGCCAGCTATTGGTTTTAGTGTGCCTATCGATGCTACTAATTTGTACATCGATTTTCGATTGGGGAATAAAGTCTATCTTCAACTCAAAAATCAATATACCGACATCAATTTCGGCGGACTTAGAATTGGGTCAATTTATGTCAATTCCTATAACGAAGGGGGCGTGGGCAGACTTTCACAAAACGATTACAAAAAAGTGCTGTTCCCCTCCTGCACCATTATCGAGGAATCGCAATTGACCAAAGCCCTAACCATTCCTGAATTGTTGAATGACGCCAACTTAAACACTTTAGTCGAATTGCAAAACGTACAATTTACATCAGATGCTGTTGGGCGAAAATACTATGAAGAAAGCGAAGATATTGGCGGGGGTACCAATTGGAATTTGATGGATAAACTAGGGAATCAAGTTATTTTTAGAACCTCTAGTTTTGCCAATTTCGCCACCAAAACAGTCCCAAAAAGCAGCGGAAAAGTCAAAGGTATTTTGACCAAATTTGGCGCCGACTACCAACTCATCGCTCGTTCTGAAAAAGATGTAAACTTGACAGGTGCCAGTATCATACCCTTCTTCAAAGAAGATTTTGAAAAAGTAGTCGATAAAACCAATCTAAATTTACCCGGCTGGGCGAACTTAGCCCAAAAAGGAACGCCAGTGTGGAAAGGCACGGTTTACAATGGCAATGGGTACGCCGAGTTTGCGATTTCGGGAACCAAAGTGGTTTCGAATGTAGCTTGGTTAATTTCGCCTAAAATT
Source organism: Flavobacterium sp. UM26 (assembly GCF_057922445.1). Lineage (NCBI taxonomy): Bacteria > Pseudomonadati > Bacteroidota > Flavobacteriia > Flavobacteriales > Flavobacteriaceae > Flavobacterium > Flavobacterium myriophylli. Next base: position 186,407 of record NZ_JBVHCY010000005.1, read on the forward strand.
GACCTTGATACCTATACCAATGAAATCTTGACCTTCCGTTCCGCCCAACATCATATCGATGTTGATTCGCCTCTGAACACCTTAGATGTTTTTATTTCCACGAATTTTGATGGCGTAAACATTGCCACCGCCACTTGGACTCCTTTAAAAGCCACAGTCCCCAAACAGGCTACTCCTTGGTACCAATTCATAGGCTCGGGAGCCATAGATTTAAGTGCGTTCAAAGGCAAAGTCAACATTGCTTTTCGCTACACTGGCTCAGGAAAAAATGCCGCACTAGACGGTGCTTTTATGGTGGATGATGTACAAATTTTTGGGGATAAGTAGACCTGCATAATTAATTAATTTTGCTATCAATAATTGGCTATTATTGAGGTATTTTTTTTTGACATTAATTACCTCCAAGTTTAGTTGGAAGGCTGAAATTTTAATTCTTTAAAGGTTTTAGCCAAAATTAGCTGCGTTTATTTGGCTAAAGCCAATGCTATCAATCCCAATAACTCCAGCTAAAGCTGGAGCCAATTGAAAGCAAGACAATCTGAATAGTTACAATAAAAAAAGCCAATAGTTGTTGTTTTTCAGAGCAAAAAATGCGGTGAATAACTTCTTTTTTCACCGCATCGTAGTTAACTATAGATGTTTTTTGTCTCAATTGTACCCACAAAGAAATGATTTTCTAAATCGCATTTACTAAAATCATTTTTGTATTTTGGTCGTCCCAAATCAAAACTAAACAAAAATGAAAACCTATTTCGCGGCCTTCGCTCTGATGGCTTTTTCGTATGGCTTACAAAGTCAAACCTTAGACAAATCGTTGCAATTAAAGCAAATTGCCGTAGTCAAAACCAATTTTAGAAACCTAAAAAGCGGTGAAGCGATTCACAAAACCTATGCTTTTGACAACGGAAAATTAACCACCATCAAAACCTCTGATGTGACCCAAAGTTTCTTTTATAACAAAAAAGGATTACTCGACCACACTGTAAAAGACCGCAACGGAAGCAATTGGAAAGAAGTAATTAGCTATGGTTATGACGCTGAAGACCGCTTGATTTTGTTTACCAAAAAATACGACGAAGACGGTAAATTTGTAACCAAAACCGTAACGTATACCTATGACGGCTCCCGAATTAAGCAAGTCACCAAAAAAAGTACCACCCAACAACTTTTTGTGGAAGAAGTCGATTTTGTAGTCGAAAACGGAAAGGTAGTTCGCCGCTCCGTTCGTGACCGAAACAAACAAATCATTCACAAAACCGAATTCTATTACGACAAAGAAAATCAAACCAAACAAACCGGACTTTTGGGCGACAAAACCATCAAGTATTTTGGTTATGACGACAAAGAATCGGCGAACTTGTTAATGGTAAAAAACATTTTTGGTCCCAATTACCAAGTGATTGTTCCTTTGGTTTCGTTCCAAGAAGAAGAATTTGAGTTTACGTTTATAAGTCCAAACAACGAATTAAAATTTACCTCAACTGCCAACACAATTGTTCGCGCAGGAACGTTCAAATACAATGCTCAAAATTATCCTTCTTCTTATTCCCTAATCGAAGACAGCGGAATGATTAAGACTGTAAAAACCTATACTTACGAACCAACATCGGTTTTTAACACAACAGCATCAGAAGTACAAAGCAAATGATTAAATTTGCGACTTATTTGATGCTATGTTAGAAAAAGAAAAAATAAATTTCGAAAAAACAGCTATCGTCGGGATTGTTACTCAAAATCAAAGTGAAGAGAAACTGAGTGAATACCTTGACGAATTAGAGTTTTTGACCTTTACTGCTGGTGGACAAGTAGTAAAACGCTTTTGGCAAAAAATGGACAAACCCAATCCCAAAACGTTTTTGGGTACAGGTAAAATAGACGAAATTCATCTTTTTGTAAAAGAAAATGACATTTCGACCTTGATTTTTGACGACGAATTAACGCCTTCGCAACAAAAGAATATCTCCAAAATTATCGACTGCAAAATCCTTGACCGTACCAATTTAATCTTGGATATTTTTGCGCAACGCGCCGAAACTTCTTATGCAAGAACGCAGGTAGAATTGGCACAATGCATCTATTTGTTGCCTCGTCTTTCGGGTTTATGGACGCACTTAGAACGACAAAAAGGAGGAATCGGGATGCGTGGTCCGGGAGAAACCGAGATCGAAACCGATCGACGTATTGTTCGTGATCGTATCTCGTTGCTAAAAGACAAAATCAAAACCATTGACAAACAAATGGGGATTCAGCGCAGCAATCGCGGCGCTATGGTTCGTGTCGCGCTGGTAGGATATACCAATGTTGGTAAATCTACCTTGATGAATGCGGTGGGCAAAAGCGATGTTTTTGTAGAAAACAAATTGTTTGCCACCCTAGACACTACCGTTCGAAAAGTGGTCATCAAAAACTTGCCTTTCTTGCTTTCAGACACCGTAGGATTCATCCGAAAATTACCAACACAATTGGTCGATTCGTTCAAAAGTACGCTAGACGAAGTCCGCGAAGCCGATTTATTATTACACATTGTGGATATTTCGCACCCTGATTTTGAGGACCACATCGCCTCTGTAAATCAAACCTTGTTAGACATCAAAGCCAATGACAAACCTACGCTAATGGTGTTCAACAAAATCGATGCTTACCAACATTTAACGATAGACGAAGACGATTTAATGACCGAAAAAACGCCACGTCACTTTACCCTCGACGAGTGGAAACAAACTTGGATGAGTCGCGTGGGTCACGAAAACGCCTTGTTCATCTCGGCCACCCACAAGGAAAACTTCGAGGAATTTAGAGAACGAGTATACGAAGCCGTGCGACAAATTCACATCACGCGCTTCCCCTACAACAAATTCTTGTATCCCGATTATAAGGATGCTATTGAGAAAGAAGAAAAAGAATAATACTAAAAAAGCCCTTTTGAGAACCATCAAAAGGGCTTTTTTTGTTACTAACGTCATCCAAATATATTCCAAATGCTTTTTTAATTCAAGTCTACATATTTATCATAAATCAAGGTTACAATACCCGAAGGATACGGTACAGTTGCCGAAAGAGACCATAAGGTTTCCATAGGTTGATTAGGAAATAAAGAAATCCCATCTCCAATAATTGTTGGAGCAATCGTCAATTGCATTTGGTCAATCAATTGGTGGTTTAAGAAAAAAGTAATCAACTCCCCTCCTCCTATTAGCCATATATCTTTATCGCATTCTAATTTTTTTTGGTTAACAAACTCAACGATGTCATTGGAGAGCAAAAAAGTATCAGGGGTGCTTACTGAAAAGTCCTGCTGCTGTGAAATTACATATGATTCGATTCCTTGATATGGCCAGTCCACTCCAAAACCAAGTATTTCCTCATAAGTACGTCTTCCCATAAACGCAACTCCTATTGTGTCATAAAAAGCTTGATATCCATAATCCGATTGATTAGGATTTGGAATGTTAAAAAGCCAATCTAAACTCCCATCATTTCGGGCAATTTTACCATCTATTGTGGTAGCGATATACAAAATTACTTTACTCATCAAGTGAAATATGTATCAACTCCTAAAACCCATAATTCACTCCTAAACCAAAAACTTGACGGGTTTGAAATCCCTGAAAAGCATTGTCGTCATAAATGGCCTGAAAATTCAAATTGGCTGATAGAAATTTATTAATTTTCATCACGATAGCCAATGAATAATCCATATCGACGTTTTGAGGGTCTTCTAAATAATTGGTGTAAAGATTCAGCGTATTCTCTGCCGAAACATTCGTCATTATATTGAACTTATAATAAGCCGAAGCATAAAAACCCAATTCGTAGCGCAAGCTTTTATTGGCATCAACGCCAAAATACGCTCCATCTACATAACCCGGTTGGGAGGTATAAAAATCGTCTACGAAGGTCATTTTAGAAGTAAGTGGCGCAAAATTCAAACGCAAATGGTCTCCTTTTTTCCAAAATAAACCAGGACCAAAAGTAAGATACCCAGGAGACAAAAAGTTGGTGTTTTCTGTTCTTATCTCAGCTCCATTGGCATCTTTTCCGTAAATATAACCACGGGTAAATTGAGTCCTGAAATTCAGAAACAACGAGTAATACCAATTCCCAAAAGCGTGTTGTCCAAGGGTAGAATTGAATTCGAAACGGTCATCGGTTTTTTTCTCAAAATCGGCATTTTTGGTTTGTAGTAAACCGTAAGATGCAATGATTTTGTTGTCCCAAGTCAGTTTGTCTTTTTTGTAGTTGAAATCATAGTTGATACCTAAATTTCCAGACAAGTTGTTTTCTCCACCTGCAATCCAGTTATTAAAATTGGACTGACTGAAAAGAAATGCAATATTTCCTTTTTTGCGCCAGCCGTTAGGCAAGGTATCATTGATATTTTTAACCGCCGCCTCGGTGTTTTTGATTAACTCTTTCTCGGTGTTTTGTGCCTGTACTTCAGCAACGGAATAAAGCAAAAACAGGGTAATTACAATGGCTCTCATTTCGTTTGGTTTTAAGGTTCTTACTCAAATGTAGTAAAAACCATTAAAACACTGAAAAATAAATGGTTATAAACTCCTAAAAATCATAACAAAAAGGAAAATTGTAGCTCCCTAACCCCGATTGCTTCGCCTGTTCGCTATCGCTCGGGTGCAGCGAAAATCCTTTTGTGCTGGGGTTCAGCACAAAAGATTACTTCGTCAGTTCGCTATCGCTCGGGTGCAGCGGATAGCGGGACTTTGCTTCCTGAAAATGCCCTTTGCTGGGGTTTCTAAAAACAATTAAGGTTTTGGTCTTTTGTACAAAGGCACTGCAGAACAAGCCTCGCCATACATAATGCTTTTGGCCAAAGGTTGCAGTTTTTGAATGGCGGCTATGTAAGCACTCTCTGGAACGGGCTTTTTGGAACAGCCCTTTAGTATTACTGCCTTATCCAAATAGTCTGAATAATCTATCGTATTCAAGACCTCGAGATACAAGGCTGTGTTTAGTTCAGGAACGGTTCCCAATACTACTTTCTTGGCATAAGGCACCAAATAAGTAGCTGCCAATATGCAGGCCCAAGCAGGAACAATAGCATCTGTACCACAATATACTGCCACATAATGGTCTTGATATTGGGTCCAATCGTGTTGCTTTAATGCTTGTCTATACTCTGTTTCTTTGAGTAAGAATCCTTCGACTAGCCATTGTGATATGTCTATTTGAGAACGAATACCAACAGGCCAATAATCTTCTAAATCAAAAACTTGTAACGAACTGTTCGCTACTTTATTAATTATTTCGTCCATCTTTTTAAATTAGTAGTCAGTGGTCAGTCTTTAGTGGTCAGTAAGACTGGGTACTAAAGACTGACAACTGAGCACTTTTTATTAAAGCATTCCCAATTCTAATTTAGCTTCTTCGCTCATTAAATCCTTGCTCCAAGGTGGGTCGAAGGTGATTTCTACATCGGCATCTTTTACGTGCTCAATCGATTTGATTTTCTCTTCTACTTCTCTTGGTAAACTTTCTGCAACAGGGCAATTTGGTGAAGTTAAAGTCATCAAGATTTTTACTTCATAATCGGTATTGACCATCACGTCATAAATCAATCCCAATTCATAAATGTCTACTGGAATCTCTGGGTCGTAAATCGTTTTTAATTTCTTTACGATAGCTTCTCCTAACTCTGCGGTGTTTATTTCTTCTGTCATTTTTTTGTTACTTACTTACTCATAAGAGTAGTTTATTAATTTTTTTGTGTATTCTAATGAAATGATTTTTTTGACTCCAAACTTATTGTTTGAAAAAAATTCATCAGGTACAATTCTTTTATTTAATTCTTTATTTAATTCCACATTATTAGTGAATGCTTTGTCTTCCGTTTGAAAAGTATAAGATCCTTTTATTTCAAAAGGATCAGTAAAAACAATAGTTCTAAATACTTCACTAAATACTTTTCTATAGGAGACCCTTGGATAGATTATCTCTATTTTCTTTTTCTTGTAGTCTACTATCATCTTGTATTTAAACTTATAAAATTTTTCATTTAAATAATGAAAAATTTGTTCTAATTCTTTACTAGATCTAGTTATTGTGTAGACTGTTTTCTCTTGATTTACATCAAAAACCCCTTCGATTTGTTGTGTATTATGATATATAATTGATGTAATCTTTTTTTTATCCTCTTTTGACAAAGTTTTATAAGCAATAAAAGCGGTCTTTTGAGAATCATCAGCTCTCGCTTTAATCAACTCATATTTCAGGTTTGGAAAATGAAATTTTATCAAAGAAGTATCGGCGTAAATACCTTTTTCGTCTAGACTAAAATTGCTGGTTTGACTATAACTAAAATGAATTTTAGAAAATGAAACCGAATCCTTCTCTTGAGCGTGCGCAAGGATAGAAAATAAAACTAAAATCAATTTTTTCATACACTATTTTTTCGCATCAAACGCCAAAGCATACATTTTGATGTTTTTAATCATCGACACCAAACCATTAGCTCTTGTTGGTGATAAATGTTCTTTGAGTCCAATTTCATCAATAAAATCCATATCGGCATTCAAGATATCAGCAGGTTTTTGGTTCGAGAAAGCGCGTATTAAAATGGCGATAATCCCTTTGGTCAAAATTGCATCACTATCAGCGGTAAACACAATTTTATCTCCGTTTTGCTGACCCTGTAACCAAACTTTCGACTGGCATCCTTTGATTAAATTATCATCGGTTTTGGCTGCTTCTTCTATTAAAGGTAAATTTTTTCCTAGTTCAATAATGTATTCGTAACGCTGCATCCAGTCGTCGAACATTGAAAATTCATCTACAATTTCGTCTTGTATTTCTTTGATACTCATGCTTATTTTTCGCTATATGAAACTAATAAAGTTACTATTTTTTCTATATCTTTTGGGGGAAATCCGTGGTCAAAACTTTTGGAGATGTAAGCCTTTCCACCAGCTGAAATGGCTAGGTTGGCAATGGCTGCTCCATCATATAATCGCTTTGCCGTTGGGGCTTTCAATGAGGGTACTTTTTCTAAATTCATTACAGAAAAAATGCTTTCTAACTCCTTCATTTCTTGTGCTGTCAGCGCAACTTCATAAGGCTTTTCGTTCCTACCTTTGATGACCCAAACTTTTTGATTTTCCATCCAAACACTCAAATATACTCCTCTAGAATGCGCAGTATACGTAATGGATGAAGTGCTAAAATCATTGATTTTTTGACTTTTACAACTACTCATGATAACAAAAATAAAAATCAATTGACTAATCCACTTCATCTTTTTTAGGTGTTTATGACAGCATCATTTTGGCTTTTTTTACCGCCTCCACTAAGCTATCGATTTCTTCTTTGGTGTTATAAAACGAAAAAGACGCTCGAATCGTTCCCGGAATTTCAAAGAAATTCATAATTGGTTGGGCACAATGGTGTCCGGTTCGAACGGCTATTCCTAATTTATCGATAATGGTTCCAATATCGTAAGGGTGAATCCCATCTATATTAAAAGAAATTACCGAAGTTTTATTTTCTGAAGTCCCATAAATTCGCAAGCCTTCTATTTCAGATAATCGTTGTGTACCGTATTCTAAAAGTGCCAACTCTTGCGCTTGAATGTTTTCAAAACCTATTTCATTCATATAATCTACCGCAGTTCCAAGGACAATTCCTCCAGCAATATTAGGCGTTCCCGCTTCGAATTTATGTGGTAAATCGGCATAAGTGGTTTTTTCAAAAGTCACCTCTTTGATCATTTCGCCTCCACCTTGATAGGGTGGCAATTTATTCAACCAAGCTTCTTTTCCATACAAAATTCCTGTACCTGTTGGCCCACACATTTTATGTCCCGAAAAAGCATAAAAATCACAATCCAAGGCTTGTACATCGGGTTTCAAATGCGGTACCGCTTGCGCTCCATCAATAAACACTGCGGCACCAAATTCATGCGCTTTATCAATAATGTATTTTATGGGATTAATCGTTCCTAAAGCGTTAGAGATATGATTTACCGTAACGATTTTGGTTTTTTCGGATAGTAATTCATCAAATGTAGACAAAATTAATTCTCCTTTTTCATTCATTGGAATAACCTTTAGCGAAGCGCCTGTTCTCTCGCAAAGCATTTGCCAAGGCACAATATTACTATGATGCTCTAAAGCAGACACCAATACCTCATCGCCTGATTTTAATAGAGAAGCAAACCCATTCGCTACCAAATTCACACCATGAGTCGTACCTGAAGTAAACAAAACTTCGTGGGCATGCTTGGCATTGATATGGTGTTGCATTTTCCCTCTGGACAATTCGTAAGCATCAGTCGCTAATTGGCTCAAGGTATGTACGCCACGATGAATGTTGGCGTTGATTTCTTGGTAATACTTAGCAATAGCATCAATAACTACTTGTGGCTTTTGCGAGGTCGCTCCGTTATCGAAATAAACCAAAGGTTTTCCATTTACTTTTTGAGAAAGTATCGGAAAATCGGCTCTTATTTTTTGAAGGTCTAACATGGCTTAATTTAGAATTTTTCTAAATACAAAAGTAGTGAAACTGTAGCTAATTATTAGCAAACAGTTGTTAATAAAAATCAAACAGAAAAGGCTCAAAACAAGTAATCAAGTTGTTTCTGATTATTGAAACAATGAAGCCTACTTTTTACTACATTGCTTAAAAATAACATTTTATGAAGAATATAATAAAAAGTATCGGAATCCTTCTTTTGCTCGTTCTTGGGTATATTGGATATACCACCTATCCTCAACTCGATTTAATCTCTGGTTTTTCGGCCAAAAGTATGGCTTCGGGGCATTTTATTGACCACCGCTCACAAGAGATGATCGAAAAAGGAGATAATGACATTAACCTCATTGATCTTGCCAAAAATGAAATCGATGACAAAGCTAAAACTGCCACTTCATCTGTTTACGGATTAAAAACCAGAAAAGCGATTTATCGAGAAGGTTTAGGGGCTACCTTAATCAATGATGATTTCGATATTTCAAAACCCTATTTGGTACCAAAACGCAAGGTTACAAAAAACAATTTGCCCTTTCCCTATGGAAATGAGGAACCCAAAGACACTGTTTTTGCTAATGTTGATTATGCAAAACTAAATGCAGCAGTAAACAACGCTTTCGATCCAAAAGGACAAAAGAAAAAAAGATCAAGAGCGGTTTTAGTAATTTATAAAGACCAAATTATTGCCGAAAAATACGATACTGGATTTACCAAAAACAGTAAAATTTTGGGATGGTCTATGACTAAAAGTATCACTGCAACGTTTTTTGGGATACTTCAAAAACAAGGAAAATACGACATCAACAAACCCGCTCCAATTCCCGAATGGCAAAAGGATGAACGAAAAAAAATCACGACCAACGATTTGTTGCATATGAATTCTGGATTGGAATGGGAAGAAGCCTATGATAAAATATGCGACGCTACTAAAATGTTATTCATAGCAGAAGATATGGGACGTGTACAGCTTGAAAAACCAGCCGCCTTCGCTCCCAATACCCATTGGAATTACTCCTCGGGAACTAGTAATTTATTGTCTTATATCTTGCGTAAGCAGTTCAAAACCCATCAAGAGTATTTGGATTTTTGGTATGCACAATTGATTGATAGAATTGGAATGCATTCTATGCTAATTGAAACCGATATGGTTGGGAATTATGTTGGATCCTCCTATGGATGGGCTACCGCAAGAGATTGGGCCAAGTTTGGATTATTGTATTTGCATAAAGGCAACTGGAATGGCGACCAAGTATTTGATGAAGGTTGGGCTAAGTATGTAGCGACACCTACCAACGGATCTAAAGGTGATTATGGAGCGCACTTTTGGCTAAATGCAGGCGGTCATTTCCCAGCGGCGCCACGTGATATGTACTCTTGCAATGGCTACCAAGGACAAAAAGTATTCATTATCCCGTCTTTGGATTTGGTTATTGTTAGAATGGGATTAAGCGACGAAGGAAAATATGATGTAAATGAATTACTAAAAGGAGTGATTGGTAGTTTTAAGAAGTAACACCTACCCTATTTAACCACAAACCCGACAACTATCTAAAATTGTCGGGTTTGTGGTTTTGATATTATTTTATTCCGAGTAAATCTTTCTTCAATTGTTCGTCTACTGGATTGTTAGAAAGCCAAATTCCAAATAATGCAATTTTAAAATCAATCCCTGGAACGGTCCCTTTTAATTCATCATTTTTATACACATACACCGAGGCATCTGCCGGATTATATATCAAATTGAATACGTCATTCTCGACAATTGGTTCCGATAAAAAGCTTTTAAATTTTTCAATTCTTGGTCGTAATGCCTCTAAATTGGCTCCTGCCGAACGTTCAAATCCATTATTAAAATTTCGTGTTAATTTTCCTGAGGAAACCATAGCGGAAGTAATTTGGATACGAATAGCCATTTCGGTATTACTTTGCATCACTTCAAAAGGTTTGTCACTATAAAAAGATTGATAAAGTGCCTGAACATAAACATCTACCCACATTTTCGATCGAACACCAAAACCACTTAATTCCATTACTTTTCCTTTAAATTCAAGTGTTCTAGGGATAATTACACCATTAGCCATAAAGGTATTTTGGGCTGAAACAGAAGTAAATATAAAAGCAACAAACAATACGGATAAAATCATTTTTCTCATATATGTAAAATTTATTGGTTGAACTTTTTAGAATACTCCGTCTTTTGTTTTTTGACAACAGTTAAAGGAAAGTTGTAATGACGAATATATTTTGACATATTAAATCTATACTCTAAAACTATGTTTAGGCAATTGATAAAAATTTTGCTTTAAATTAAGAATAAAAAAATATTCCTGCTCTAAAAATACTAAATTTTTAATACTGATGATTTTATGTTAGAAAAAATTGGCCTTTAGTCTTGTAAATCTTTAATTTTTTGATCTACAGTACCCACTTCAAACAAACGCATAATTTTGAATAAAAAAACAGGGATTCCGCCCAAATTAGTTATCAATTTTGCTTTTTGAGCAACTTTCCCATCTCTAATTATAATGGATTTCTCAGCCTCATTTCCCTCAAGAGGAGCTAATTCAAGAGCATATTTCCATGCGCCTTCTCGGGCTTTTTGCATACTGAAATCGATAAGAAAGGTGTCGATGGATTTTGTTTTTTCTAGAATCCACTTTAAAATTGGCCAAACTTCGGTCAAATCCTTCTCGACATCGGCCACCAAAGAAGATAAAATAGTGTTGATTGTATTGAAATCATTTTGCAAACTATGGATTTCGTCTTTTGGGCTTACTTGAGCCGCTGCAATTCCTAAATCAAGGTTGATGTGTGCGTTCATTCCGAGTAATAAATGCTGCAATACAATAATCCAATAATTCTCTGCCTCTACAAAAGCAGCTTCCCAAGATTTAGATGTAGTTTCCTTTGCCCGATATTGATAATACGCTTTGATATACCGATTAGCAAAAATTACGTCTAATTTTTCCATTCTTGGGCCGTTTTCGAAGGTTCCGTTTTGAATTCCTTCTTTTACTTTTTGTGTGACTTTGAGATAAAGTACTGCAAAATACCCTTTGGTCGATTTTTGTGTAATGGATTGTTGAATAATTTCTTGAAGCAATTGTATCACTTCGTCAATTGTGGCTGCTTGTGGAATCATCGATTATTTTTTATAAAATATTTATTATGAAAGGTTTAAGTTCATAATATTACAAAAAAATAATTTTCAAAAGAAAACCTATTCTTCAAGAATGAAAAAAAGGACAAAGTTTAAGGTTAAACTTTGTCCTTTTTGAGCGATTTAAAAGATATATTTCTTAAGATTTAGATTTACAAATCAAACCCTAGTTTTACGCCTAATTTATTAGCTATAATAGCGGTAATTCGTTTTTTAAGTTCAGGAATTTTGATGTTTTCGATTACTGCATTTGAGAAAGCGTACATCAATAATGCTTTGGCTTCTTTCTTTGGAATTCCACGTTGCTGCATGTAAAACAAAGCCGTTTCGTCTAATTGACCCACCGTACAACCGTGAGAACATTTTACATCGTCGGCAAAAATTTCTAACTGTGGTTTGGCATTAATCGTAGCTTTGTCGCTCAATAAGATATTATTGCTTTGTTGAAAAGCATTGGTTTTTTGTGCTTCTTTTTCAACAAACACTTTCCCATTGAAAACTCCAGTCGCGCGATCATTAAAAATGCCCTTGTAATCTTGAAAACTTTCGCAATTAGGTTGAGCATGGTGCACTAAAGTGTAATGATCTACGTGCTGCTTCTCTCCTATTATCGTAATTCCGTTTAACGTACTGGTAAGACGTTCACCAAAATGATAAAAGTTCAAATTGTTTCGAGTCAAATTACCGCCAAAAGAGAAGGTTTGTACAGAAACATGACTTTCTTGTTTTTGAGAAACGTAGGTATTATCAATTAGATTCGCTTCGGCAGCATCATTTTGAATTTTATAGTAATCTACAATAGCGCGTTTTGCTGCAAAAATTTCGGTAACTGAATTGGTCAATACCGCATTATCATTCAAACATTGGTGTCTTTCAATGATTTGCACATGCGAATTCTCGCCTACAATTACCAAATTACGTGGCTGAACCAACAAAGCTTTTTCGGAACCTGTAGAAAAATACATGATCTCGATAGGCTTATCAGCTACTTTACTTTTTGGAATATTGATGTAAGCACCTTCATTAGCAAATGCTGTATTTAAAGACGTCAATGACTCGTCTTTACTTGCAATTTGGTTAAAATAGGTATCAATAACCATTTTATATTTAGGCTTGTTTAATGCCGATGACATCAAACAAACATCAATTCCGTCATGGGTAGTAGAGGACAAATTTGAGCTAAATACTCCGTCTATAAAAACCACTTTATAGCTATCTATTTCGTGTAAAAAATATTTTTTTACATCTCTGTATTCAATCGTATTTTCGGTGTTTGGAAAAACGCTGAAATCATTTTTTAGAATAGCATTCAAGGAAGTATACTTCCAAGCTTCCTCTTTTTTGGTTGGAAAACCTTTATTTTCAAAGTTCTTTATCGCAGCAGTACGAATATCATGAAGATCCGTTTGGACATCAATCTTTTCTTCAAAAGCCATAAAGGACGATACTAATTTTTCTCTTAACATATTTCTAATTGTTTAAAGTTTAAGGTTTAAAAGTTTAAAGTTGTCATGGGATAACTTTAAACTTTAAACTTTAAACAAATTTTTAGGCTTCTTGTTCTTGTTTGATCCAATCGTATCCTTTTTCTTCTAGCTCATAGGCCAATTCTTTGGTACCCGATTTTACAATTTTACCATTGTATAAAACGTGTACAAAGTCTGGAACGATATAATCCAATAAACGTTGGTAGTGCGTAATCACAACAATAGCGTTTTTGTCGCTTTTTAGCTTGTTTACGCCATTCGCTACAATTCTAAGGGCATCGATATCCAAACCTGAATCTGTTTCGTCTAGGATGGCTAATTTTGGCTCTAACATCGCCATTTGAAAAATCTCGTTACGTTTTTTCTCACCACCTGAGAAACCTTCGTTTAAAGAACGAGATAAAAACTTGCGGTCAATTTCTAACAATTCTGATTTTTCGCGAATTACTTTCAACATTTCGTTGGCTGGCATTTCTTCTTTACCATTGGCTTTACGCGTTTCATTGATAGCCGTACGCATAAAATTGGTTACCGAAACTCCTGGAATCTCCACTGGATACTGAAAAGAAAGAAACACTCCTTTGTGCGCTCTTTCTTCAGGACCTAATTCAGCAATATCTTCGTTGTCTAGGATAATTTCTCCTTCGGTTACTTCATAGTTTTCGTTTCCAGCAATAATGGCCGAAAGGGTACTTTTTCCAGCACCGTTAGGTCCCATAATGGCATGCACTTCGCCAGCTTTTACCTCAAGGTTGATTCCTTTTAATATTTCTTTGTCGCCTATTGAGGCGTGTAAATTTTTTATTGATAACATTTTTCGAATGTGTTTTTTAATACTATATATATTTTAACCTACTGATCCTTCTAACGAAATTTCCAATAATTTTTGGGCTTCCACAGCAAACTCCATTGGTAATTTGTTCAAAACATCTTTACTAAACCCGTTTACAATCAAAGCAATGGCTTTTTCGGTTGGAATACCTCTTTGATTACAATAAAACACTTGATCTTCTCCAATTTTACTGGTAGTAGCCTCATGCTCTATTTTTGCTGTTGGATTTTTACTTTCGATATACGGAAAAGTATGTGCCCCACAGTTATTCCCCATCAATAATGAGTCGCATTGCGAAAAATTACGAGCATTTTCGGCTCTGGGGCTAATTTGTACTAAACCTCTATAGCTGTTTTGTGATTTACCTGCCGAAATACCTTTAGAAATAATAGTCGATTTGGTGTTTTTTCCCAAATGAATCATCTTAGTTCCTGTATCGGCTTGCTGGAAATTATTCGTTACTGCAATAGAATAAAATTCTCCTACTGAATTATCTCCTTTTAATACGCAAGAAGGATATTTCCAGGTCACAGCTGATCCTGTTTCTACTTGTGTCCAAGAAATTTTTGCATTGGTTTCACACAATCCTCTTTTGGTTACAAAATTGTACACCCCACCTTTACCTTCTTTGTTTCCAGGGAACCAGTTTTGTACGGTTGAATATTTGATTTCGGCATTATCTAAAGCAATCAATTCTACCACAGCTGCGTGCAATTGATTCTCATCACGACTTGGAGCCGTACAACCTTCTAGATAGGAAACATAACTTCCTTCATCGGCAATTACTAAAGTACGTTCAAATTGCCCGGTACCAGCTTGGTTGATTCGGAAGTACGTAGATAATTCCATCGGACAATGTACGCCTTTTGGAATGTAACAAAAAGAACCGTCTGAAAAGACCGCCGAGTTTAAAGCGGCATAAAAATTATCTTTTTGTGGTACAACTGTTCCTAAATATTTACGAACTAATTCTGGATGTTCTTTGATGGCTTCGGAAATGGAACAAAAGATAATTCCTTTCTCTGCTAAAGTATTCTTGAAAGTAGTGGCCACCGATACAGAATCGACAACGATATCCATAGCCACGTTGTTCATCATTTTCTGTTCATCCACAGAAATGCCTAACTTTTTATACATTTCCAATAATTCTGGATCAACATCGTCTAATGTCTTGTTAGGATCTACTGCTTTTGGTGCTGAATAATAAGAAATGGCCTGAAAATCTGGCTTTTCATAATGAACATTGGCCCATTCTGGTTCGATCATTTCTTGCCAAGCACGAAAAGCGTCGATACGCCAGTCGGTCATCCATTCAGGTTCTTCTTTCTTTTTAGAGATAGCTCTAACAATTTCTTCACTTAATCCAATAGGAAAAGTCTCAGAATCCAAATTGGTGTAAAATCCGTATTCGTATTCTTTATTTTCTAGTTCGATTTTTAAATCGTCCTCGGTATATTTACTCATATTTTTTTATTTATAGAGAAAAAGATTCTCCACATCCACAAGTTCTTTGTGCGTTTGGATTATTAAAAACAAAACCTTTTCCGTTTAATCCTCCTGAAAACTCTAGAGTTGTTCCAGCTAAATAAAGGAATGATTTTTTTTCTACTGCTATTGTAATGTCGTTATCTACAAATATTTTGTCATCTTCCCCTTTGGACTTGTCAAATTTTAAATCATAAGACAAACCAGAGCATCCGCCACTTTTTACTCCTACTCTCACGTAGTCGCTGGCAGCATCAAAACCATCTTCTTGCATTAAATCGATGATTTTCTTTTTGGCTGTATCAGAAACTTTTATCATGTGTTTGTTTTTAATGTTTAACTATCGCCCTTATTGCTTATAAATACTAATCAATAACAATATGTATTGCTTATGTTGATTTTGTCTAAATTAACTGCAAATGTATTACATTAAAAAGTTTTTGTCACGCTTGTTAACATTTTTATGATTGATGACTCGATAAGAAAAATTGATACCACCATTAATTTAAAAAATGATATATTTAGCCAATCGTATTTATTAACAAGAAAAATAACAAATCCAAAATGGAAGAAACAACTACCAAAAAACTTGAGTACCAATTGTCTTATACCGGAAAAGGTGGCGATTTTTTTAGCATCATTATTGTTAACTGGCTATTAACATTGATTACACTAGGTCTTTATTACCCTTGGGCCAAAGCCAAACAACTTAATTATCTGTATGGAGAAACCCATCTTAATGGTGACTCATTCGCGTTTCATGGTACAGGAAAAGAAATGTTTAAAGGTTTTATCAAAGCCCTACTTATCTTCGGAACACTTTATGGGTTGTTATTTTTATTTATTTACTTAGAAATTCCTGCTGTTGGGCTAATCATTTTTTACTTAGGCTTTTTGGCTCTTTTACCATTGGCTATACACGGATCATATCGTTATAGAATGTCTAGGACTTCATGGAGAGGGATTCGATTTGGCTACAGAGGGGATCGCAAAGAATTTACTTTAAATTTCTTCAAATGGATACTTTTAACATTTCTCACTTTAGGATTTTACAGCTTTTGGATGACAATTAATATGAGAAGATATGTTCTAGGAAATGTACGTTTTGGTGATGCTGAATTTAATTACAGTGGGGACGGAACAGATTATTTCTTTTTATTCATAAAAGGATACTTTTTGAGTATCATTACTTTTGGTATTTATATGTTTTGGTGGCAAAAAGACTTGTTTGATTACTATGTTTCCAATTTGAGTTTACACAAAGACGACAAAGAATTACAGTTGACCGCTACTGCTACTGGTGGAGATTTCTTTACATTAGGAATTACAAACCTTTTGATTTTAATTTTTACTTTAGGTCTTGGATATGCTTGGGTAGTTACAAGAACCCTAAAATATATTTTCGAACATATTGAAATTGAAGGAAATATCGATTTGGATAGTCTTACGCAAACTGAGGAAAACTTCAAAGATGCAACAGGCGAAGATATTAGTGACTTCTTAGATTTAGGATTTATTATTTAAAAAATGACTACAGTTTATAAAAGTGTTTTTTATGACGGACAGTCTTCTGTTCCTAAAACAATCGACTTATTTTTTGATTCAAATAAAGGTCAATTTACTTTTCAAATTGAACCTACAAGTGTGATAAACGAAGAAGAAAAATCTTTGCCTGCACAAACCGAAACTTTCACTTGGTTAATTAGTAAGATTGTTTTTGAACAGAGAAGTACCGCTTTGTTTTTACAACATGGTGAAGACCCAATCCAAACCATTAAAATAACCGATACTAGCCTGATTGCAGCAATTAATCAATTCAGAAAAGCATCGGGACAACTAAGCTGGTATCAAACGCTTTTACAAAAACCACTGAAGTTTCATGTCTTTTTAGCCTTGTTTTTATTAGCAATCATTGGACTATCTTATGTATACATGTTACCTTGGGTAGCCGAAAAATCTGTTGTGTTGATTCCTGAAAGTTATGACGATACTTTGGGAGAAACTTTTGTTGACGAAAATTCTCTTTTTGGATACAACCAAGTCGAAAAATCTAAAATATTGAATGATTTTGCTGCGAGTTTACAACTCAACAACAAAAAGAAATTGAAGTTTAAAGTCATAGATTCAGATATTATGAATGCCTATGCGTTACCTGATGGAACAATAGTGGTCTACACTGGTATTTTGAAAGAAATGAAAAGTTATGACGAATTAGTTGGTTTGATAGGTCATGAAGTCGCCCATGTAAACAATCGCCATTCTATGAAAATGTTATGCAGAAACTTATCTGGTTACCTTTTCATTTCGACTGTTTTAGGTGATGTAAATGGAGTAATGGCTGTTTTAGGAGATAATGTAAACACTCTACAATCTCTGTCTTTCTCAAGAGAGTTTGAGCGAGAAGCAGATGAAGATGGTTTTGCAATTGTGACCAAGAATAAAGTTAATCCTAAAGGAATGGTTACTTTATTTCAGCGATTAGAAAAAGAACACAATATAGAAATGCCTGAATTTTTGAGTACACATCCTGTGACAAAGGATAGAATTCAAACCATTAAAATGATGATTGATTCTAATAATCACAACATTCAAGAAAACATAACATTGAAAATACTTTTTGAAAAACTTCAAAAGTAAAAATGAAAAAGCCGCTTAGTAAAATTATAAACTAAGCGGTTTTTTTATAATAAACATGGTGCGAAGCACCTCGAAATTTTTTTTTTATTGACAAGCAATTTTATTCACTCTATTTTGATGTCTTCCGCCTTCAAAATCAGTAGTTAAAAAGGTTTCAACAATTTCAACAGCTTGTTGAATAGAAGTAAAACGTGCTGGAATACTAAGAACATTAGCATCATTGTGCAAACGGGTCAAATAAGCTATTTCTTTGGTCCAACAAAGACCAGCTCTTACTCCTGCATGTTTATTTACGGTCATTGCTATTCCATTTCCACTTCCACAAATCACTATTCCAAAATCAGCTTTACCTTGTTCTACGTCGTTAGCAACAGGATGCCCAAAATCGGGATAATCTACTGAAGCGTCAGTATCAGTACCATAATTGGTAACCTGATAACCTTTTGATTCTAAATAGTGAACAATTGCTTTTTTATAATCTGGTCCTGCGTGATCGTTTCCGATAGAAATTTTCATTAGTCAATATATTAAGTTGTGAGTGTGCAAATTTAACCAAACAAATTGAGTTATAACTATAAATTTTACTTTTAGATAAGCCTATTAATTGATGACTTTTACAGTCAAAAAAGCTTAAAATTAAACTTTCTGTTAACTCACTATAAACGAATATTTTGATCGTTTTCCACAATTTTGATATTTATATAAAATACTAAAAATCAATTCATTTACGATATGTTAAATGTTAATTTTTTGAAGTGTTAATAGTAAAACGTAATTACTTGATATTCAGTTAACTTTAAATTAACATAAAATGTTAATAAGTTCGGAAAGAAAATTAGAAGTTTTTTTAGTTCATATCTAAAAAAAATATAATCCAAAATAGGAATGAAAAAAACAAAAAAAGTTTGGCTAATTTTTGGAATAGTTATCAATAGAATGAAGAAGTTTATCAACACATTTTTTTAAAAAACTTATCTACAATTTTATTTTATTTTCTGTTATTAACCGTTGTTAATTAAAAATAAAAAAGAGCTAAAAATAAACCTTTTACATATTAAAAACAGTGTTAATAACTCCAAATAAAAAAACAAAACTTCGTATTTTAACTTTTATAAAAAAAATTATTCGCATTATTAACACACTATAATAACCATTAAAAAATATTTAAATTTTAAATTTTCTTTTTTATTATTTTAATGAATGTTGACAACTTTGAATTTTGAAAAAATAGGGTAGGAGCTGTTAGACAATTTTCAAATGGTTATTAAGATTGTCTAAAATGGTTTGAACGGTTTCAAAATCGTTGGGATGTACTTTGAGTTTGATTCCGCCAAGTGCGTGAGTATAAAAAGGAGCTACCGAGAGTGTGATTTCGTTTTCAAAGAAAAAAGGGATTTTTTCTAGCTCTAAAATGTGTTTTAAAACCACTATTTCATGTGGATAAGTAAAGACTGCTATAGTTTTAAAATCTTCCATGAGGGTTGTTTTTATAAAGATAAAAAAATTATTTTAAGTTATATTTTATTTAAAACTAAAGCACATGCACTATTTACCGTTAACTATTTTGTAATTTTAGACTTTATAAGAAAAGATATATGCGTAAAAGATTAAGAAAGCCAATCAAAAAAGAGAAAGATTTTAGTGATAAGATTTTAAAAATATTGGCTCAAAATCCTAATAAAGGGTTTAACTACAAACAAATAGGAGCAAAGCTCGAATTAGATGATACTCAAAGTAGAAATCAAATCATTAAGGATTTAAAACTTTTGGCTGCTGCCAAAAAAATTATAGAAACCGAACCAGGAAAATATCTTGTAAAAGCTATAAGCCAAGATTATTACGAAGGAACCATCGATATGACAGGTCGTAAAACGGCTTATTTTATTTGTCCTGATTTTGAAGAAGATATTTTTATTCCAACCAATAATCTGAATAGAGCTTTAGACAAAGACAAAGTAAAGGTCTATGTTTATAATCGAAGAAAAGGAAAACGTCCTGAAGGTGAAGTTATTGAAGTAGTCGAAAGAGCCAAAACTGATTTTGTGGGGGTAATTGACATTCAAAAGAATTTTGCCTTTGTATCGACTGCCAATCCAAAAATGTATACCGATATTTTTATTCCAAAGGATAAAATAGGGGAGGCAGAACACGGAGATGTTGTTCTGGTTCATATCGAAGATTGGCCTAAAAGAGCCGATAGTCCCTTTGGTAGAGTAGAAAAAGTATTAGGAAAACCTGGAGAACACGATACCGAAATTCACGCTATTTTGGCCGAGTACGGTTTGCCAGCAGAATTTCCTATAGAAGTTGAAACTTTTGCCCAAAAAATTGATACTAGTATTCAAGAAAGTGAAATTGCGAAACGTCGTGATATGCGAGATACGCTCACTTTTACCATAGACCCAAAAGATGCCAAAGATTTTGATGATGCCTTGTCTTTCAAAAAATTAGACAATGGAAATTTCGAAATTGGGGTTCATATTGCCGATGTTTCGTTTTATTTAGAAGAAGGAACCATACTTGATGATGAAGCCTATCAACGAGCCACTTCGGTGTATTTGGTAGATCGGGTAGTACCTATGTTACCAGAGGTTTTATCTAATTTTGCTTGTTCGTTGCGACCTCAGGAAGAGAAATATACGTTTTCGGCTATTTTTGAATTGGATGCCAAAGCCAAAGTAATCAACCAATGGTTTGGAAGAACGGTTATTTATTCAGACCAACGATTTGCGTATGAAGAAGCACAATACATCATCGAAACCAAAGACAACACGATTCCAATAGCAACTTCAATCACTGGAAGTAGTTATGTTGTTGCCGATGAGATTGTTGAAGCTACGCTTAAATTGGATGAGTTAGCCAAAATTTTAAGAAGAAATAGAATGAATGAAGGGGCTATTTCTTTTGATAAAGTCGAAGTAAAATTCAATTTAGATCAAGAAGGAGAACCTGAAGGCGTTTACTTTAAAATTGCCAAAGATGCGAATCATTTGATTGAAGAATTCATGCTTTTGGCTAACAGAAAAGTAGCGGAATTTATTGGAAAACAAAAGAAAACGTTTGTTTACAGAATCCACGATGAACCCAATGAGGATAAGCTAATCGCCATGCAAAATGTGATTGCAAAATTTGGATACAAAATTGATTTTAGAAACAAAGGCGATATTTCCAAATCATTGAATGCATTGATGCAAGAAGTGAGTGGTAAAAAAGAACAAAATTTAATCGATACATTAGCCATTCGTTCTATGAGTAAAGCTAAGTATTCAACAGAGAATATTGGACATTATGGACTAGCTTTCGATTATTATTCTCATTTTACTTCACCCATTCGCAGGTATCCAGATGTCATGGTGCATCGTTTATTACAATATTATCTCGATGGAGGAAAATCAGTAGATGAAGAAACCTATGAAACCAAATGTTTGCATTCTTCGACTATGGAAGGTTTAGCCACCAATGCAGAACGTGATTCTATCAAATACATGCAGGTGAAATACATGCAAAATCATGAAGATCAAGAGTTTTTGGGTGTAATTTCGGGAGTAACCGAGTGGGGAATTTATGTAGAAATCATCGAGAATAAATGCGAAGGAATGGTAAGAATTCGCGATATAAAAGAAGATTATTATACTTTTGACGAAAAACAATACGCTTTGGTAGGAGCGACTTCGCATGATTTATTGCAATTAGGAGACGAAATTTATGTAAAAGTTAAGAACGCTGATTTGGTTAAAAAACAATTGGATTTTAATTTTATCAGAAGAAATAATTAAAAAATTAGTAAATATGAAAAAGATAGTAGTTGTTCTTACCTTGCTTTTAACGAGCTATTTACAAGCACAAGTTACCAAGAATTTAGGTGATTTTGATAGTGTAAAAGTATTTGATCAATTAACCGTTAAGTTGATTCCTTCTGATGAAAATAAAGTAAGTATAACCGGAACAAGAGCAAATGAAGTTGAAGTAATCAATAAAAATGGTGAAGTAAAATTACGCATGCCTTTCCCAAAATTATTAGCTGGAAATGATATCAAAATCCAATTGTATTTCAAGAGAATAGAAAGTATTGATGCTAGCGAAGGCAGTTATGTGTCTAGCGATTTGCCATTCAAACAAACCGTTTTATCAGTCAATGCAAAAGAAGGAGCACAAATAAAAGTAGAATTTGATACCGAAAAAGCAACAATTAGAGCAGTTTCTGGAGGTATTTTAGACTTGACAGGCAAAACCAACATTCAAACGATTACGATTGCTTCTGGTGGCGTTTTAGAAGCTAGGGATTTAATCAGTTCTCAAACTACTGTAAACGTTTCTGCGGGAGGAAAAGCCGAAATACATGCTACAACCTTAGTGGATGCAAAAGTGAAGGCTGGAGGCTCTATTTACATTTATGGAAAACCCAAACAAATCAATCAAGAAACCATTCTTGGTGGAACTATAATTGAAAAGTAGTACTTAGTCATTAGCACTAGTTTTATTATTCACGAAATAAACGTTTTAAAATTTATAATGATTAATGATATTTTAGCTGGAATTCCTTGGGGAATTTTTTTAAGTTTTATGATTGGCCCAGTGTTCTTTATTTTACTAGAAACTAGTATTAGTAAAGGATTTAGAGCCGCAATGGTTTTTGATTTAGGTGTTATTTTTGGTGATATTGTCTTTATTTCTATCGCTTATTTAGGAAGTTATCGTTTGATAACTAGTCTTAAAGACGAACCTTCTTTATTTATTTTTGGTGGAATTGTGATGTTGGCTTATGGCATAATTTCTTTTATCAAATTGCGAAATACCGAGAAATCTCCAGAAGAAATTTTACAAGATGAACTTCTTAAAAAGAACTACGGCAGTTTATTTATGAAAGGCTTTTTTCTGAATATAATCAATATTGGTGTGTTGGGTTTTTGGTTAGCCGTTATCATTTCCGTTGGTCCAAAAATGGACATGCAAACTTCTAGAATGCTTACTTTTTTTACATCGGTTATCCTTTCTTATTTGTTAATTGATTGTATTAAAATTGTTTTAGCTAAAAAATTAAAATCAAAAATGACACCTACTAACATTCATAAAATTAAAAAAGGAATTGCTGTAGTTTTAATGATTTTTGGAATTGTTTTAATAGCACAAGGTGTTTTTCCAGGTAAAAAAGAAATGGTAAAAAATGCTTTAGAAAAGATAGAGTAGGAGCCATTTCTACTCAAAAATGATATAAAAGCTTCTGAATTTCAGAAGCTTTTTTTGTGTAAGACTACACTTTATTTAGTCTTCTATACTATCATATTTTTTAAAACAATGAGTAACTAATCAGGTATTTTTTTGATATTAATTGCCTCCAACTTTAGTTGGAAAAATGAAAAATGAAATTTTTAAAGGCTTTAGCCAAAATTTGTTGCTTTTATTTGGCTAAAGCCAATACAATCAAATCCCATCATAACTCCAGCTAAAGCTGGAGGCAATTGAAAGTAAGACAAGCTGAGTAGTTACAATAATGATAAAAAAAGAGATACATTTATGCATCTCTTTTGAGTCATCGTACGGATTCGAACCTTTCTTTATCTAATTTTTCTTAAAAATTATTCATAAAAAAACCTCCAAGTTTGCTTCGCCAATTCACTTTGTTCGTGTCCTTGAAGATATTAAAGTCATCGTCCGGATTCGAACCTTTTCTTTATTTTATTTTTCTTAAAAATTAATCATAAAAAAAACCTCCAAGTTTGCTTCGCCAATTCACTTTGTTCGTGTCCTTTATGGCCTTAAAGTCATCGTCCGGATTCGAACGCTTTCTTTATCTAATTTTTTATAAAAATTTACCATAAAAACACCTCCAACTTTCCATGAAAGCATTAAAGTCATCGTCCAGATTCGAACCTTTCTTTATCTAATTTTTCTTAAAAATTAACCATAAAAAAACTCCAAGTATCTTTAAAAGTTATAGAGTCATCGTCCGGATTCGAACGCTTTCTTTATCTAATTTTTCTTAAAAATTAACCATAAAAACACCTCCAACTTTCCATGAAAGCATTAAAGTCATCGTTTGGATTCGTACCTTTTCTTTATCTAATTTTTTATAAAAATTAACCATAAAAAAAACCTCCAACTTTCGATGAAAGCATTAAAGTCATCGTTTGGATTCGAACCTTTTCTTTATTTAATTTTTCTTAAAAATTAATCATAAAAAAAACCTCCAAGTTTCCTTGAAGGTTTCAGAGGCATCGTCCGGATTCGAACCGGAGTAGGAGCTTTTGCAGAGCCCAGCCTAGCCGCTCGGCCACGACGCCATTGTTTAAACGGATTGCAAATGTAATACAAAAATTCCAAAAAGCAAATTTCAAATTCTAAATAAAAAGAGAATGCTTTTTTCTTACACTCTTTAATTATTCTCTTGTTTTACTCATAACAATGGTAACCGCTTCTACATCACCACCAATAGGAGGATTTATTTTTGAAACTTCAACCTCAATTTTTGTAATAGTTGGAGCTTCATTCATAGCACGAACAATGATTCTATGAGCTACATTTTCTAATAATTCTGCTCTAATTGCCATTTCTTCCACCACAATTCTGTTCAATAATACATAATCTACGGTATCATTTAATTTGTCTGATAGCGCAGATTGTGTTAAATCGGTTTCAATTTCTAAATCTACTCGGTAATCTGAACCTATTTTTGATTCTTCAATCAGACAACCATGATATGAAAAGGTGCGTATATTTTTTAGTTTAATTTTGCCCATTATTTGATGAAATAAAGTATTTTTTTCTTGCGTTAAAAGTACAAATTCTTTTGTTTTTTTAATGGAATAAATAAATAAAGAACCCTATTGTACCTAGATTCCTCAACAATTTTGATAACTTTGCCGTTCAAATTTCAATATAATGGCTGCAGAAGAAAAATCACTTCATTTTATAGAACAAATCATTGAAGATAGTATTGCTAATGGTTTTCCTAAAGAGCAATTACGCTTCCGTTTTCCACCTGAACCTAATGGATATTTACACATTGGTCATGCCAAATCTATTTGCCTCAATTTTGGTTTAGGTTTAAAATATAATGCACCAGTTAATCTTCGATTTGATGATACGAATCCTGCAAAAGAAGAGCAAGAATACGTTGATGCTATTAAAGAAGATGTAAAATGGTTAGGTTTTAATTGGTCGGAAGAATTGTATTCTTCTGATTATTTTCAGCAATTGTATGATTGGGCTATTCTTTTGATTAAGAAAGGAAAAGCTTATGTAGATAGCCAAACTTCAGAAGAAATGGCTGCTCAAAAAGGAACGCCTACACAGCCTGGTGTTGATGGACCTTATAGAAATCGTACTATAGAAGAAAATCTTCAGTTATTTGAAGGCATGAAAAATGGTGATTTTCCAGAAGGAAGCCATGTTTTGAGAGCCAAAATAGATATGGCTTCTACTAATATGTTGATGCGTGATCCATTGATGTACAGAATTTTACATCGTCATCATCATCGTACAGGTAATGACTGGAATATTTACCCTATGTATGATTATGCTCATGGTGAAAGCGATTATTTGGAACAAATTTCTCACTCTATTTGTACTTTAGAATTTGTAATGCATCGCGAATTGTATGATTGGTTTTTGGATCAAATTTATGATACAAATAAAGTTAGACCACATCAATATGAATTTGCTCGTTTGAACTTGAATTATACCGTTATGAGCAAACGAAAATTATTACAATTGGTTCAAGATAAAGTAGTTAATGGTTGGGATGATCCAAGAATGCCTACTATTTCTGGTTTACGTAGAAGAGGGTATACCGCTGCTTCTATTCGTAAATTTTGTGAAACTATTGGTGTTGCTAAGCGAGAAAATATAATTGATATATCTTTATTAGACTTTTGTTTACGAGAAGATTTGAACAAGAAAGCACCTAGAGTTATGGCTGTTTTGGATCCTGTTAAATTGGTCATTACTAATTATCCAGAAGACAAAGTAGAGTGGTTAGACGCCGAAAATAATCAAGAAGATGAAACTGCTGGTTTTAGAAAAGTGCCTTTTTCACGTGAATTATACATTGAAAAAGAAGATTTTCTTGAAGTAGCTCCAGCCAAATTTTTCAGATTGAGTATTGGTAATGAAGTACGCTTAAAAAACGGTTATATCATTAAAGGTGAGTCTGTTGTAAAGAATTCTGACGGTTCGATTAAAGAAATTCATGTTACTTATGATACAGATTCTTTGAGTGGAAGTGGGAGTGAAGCAAGCAAACGTAAAGTAGCTGGAACGCTTCATTGGGTTGCAATCAATCATGCTATTGAAGCTGAAGTTCGTTTGTATGATCGTTTATTTATAGATGAGGCTCCAGATAGTCATAAAGAAAAAAGTTTCTTGGAGTTTGTGAATCCATCTTCTTTGCAAATTGTTACTGGTTTTGTTGAACCAAGTTTACAAGAAGCAATTTCTGGTTCGCATTATCAGTTCCAACGCTTGGGGTATTTTACAGTCGATAAAGATACAACGGATTCAAAATTAGTATTTAACAAGACTGTAGGTCTTAAAGATGCTTGGGAAGAGAAAGATAAAAAAGAAGCAAATCTTTTAATTAATACTCAAAAAGAGATCAATAAATATGTTAAAGAAAAAGATGCAAATGTTGCTTCTGTTTTACTAACATCAATTATTGGTAATATCGAAAGTATCGATAATTATAGTCTATTGACGCAAACGGTTAGCAAGAATATTAAGAATGACAATAATGCTTTATTATTTTCAAATTTGATTTTAAAATATTCTGGTAAAATTTCATTCAGAGATATCGATGCTGATATTTTACAAAAACTATATACGATGTCATTAAAAAGTCAGTCAGTATTAGTTAGAGCAATAGTTCTTGAAAATTTACAAAATGATACTTTACATTTTGATCAATATCAAGATTTGATTTAATTTTCACTATCAATTTTATTTATGAAAAGCATCCTTGATAGGATGCTTTTTTATTATTATAATTATCTATTATTTTTATTTTATCTATTATTTTTTATTATTAAAAATGACTTTCATAAATTAATTCTAAGACATTTTTTTTATTTTTATGACTCTATTTATATCTTTTGTTTTTTAGTTTAAATATGAGCTTTATTTTAATTTTATTCATCTTTTGTATTAGTTTTTGATGTTATTAACTTTGATTTGTTAATAAAGTAGTATCTTTATAAATAGTAATCAATAAATTTCAAGTATCATGTCAAGTAACACAGGAAATACCATTTTAGCACTTTTAACAGGAGCTGCTATTGGAGCAGTAATTGGAATTTTATTTGCTCCAGATAAAGGATCAAACACAAGACGAAAAATTCGTGAGGGTGTTGATGAAGCTAAAGATAATTTAAATGAAAAATTTTCTGAAGTTTCTGAAAAATTAGTTGAAAAGGCTTTTTTAACAAAAGACAATTTCGATGAAAATTTTGAAAATTTTGTTTCTAATGCAAGTCATAAAACAGAAGAGCTAATTACCTTACTAGAAGAAAAGTTAGCTGCTTTAAAATTGAAGAATGCTAAATTTCAAAAATAATTTTTTCTATTATGGCATTAGACGAACTTAAAGAAAAGACTGAAGATATTCAAGAACAATTTCAAGCTTATATTGAAAGTAATGCGGCTTACTATAAACTTTGGGGCTTCAAAGTAACGATGAAGTCCACAACGATGATTCTGAAGTTTTCTTTGATACTTCTTTGTTTTTCAATGGTTTTGTTATTTTGTTCAATTGCAGCCGCTTTAGCTATTGGTAAGTATTTAGATAGTAATGCTTTAGGTTTCTTAACTGTTGGTTCTTTTTATCTTTTACTTACTTTTGGTTTGTTTATGATCAAAGATAAAATTGTTGAAGGACCAATTTTAGAGAAGTTTTCAGAAATCTTTTTTAACGATTAAATTATGGAGCCAAAAAAATATTCTTCTTATGCAGAGATTGATCGTGATTTAGAAATTTTGAAATTGGAAAAAGAAATACAGTATCAAAAACTCGTTCTAAGTTTTCAAAAAACGAAAGAAAGTTTTGAACCTCAAAATATTATCAATAGTTATCTAGGTTCTTTTAAATCAACTATTTCAAATAATTACGTTCAAATCATACAAACAGCCCTTCCTTACATTATTGGTTGGTTCATTAACAGAAAAAGAGGCAATTAAGCCTCTTTTTTGTTTATACTTCTTCTGAATTTGTTTCTTGAGTTTCTTCAGGTGGTTGCGGTTTCACAATTTCTTTTGGTTTAACGCGTTCCGTTTTTTTCATCATTTGTCCTACTTGACTCGAAGCAGAGAAGGAAGCAATCATATTATTCAACATATCGCTTCCTGCTTGTGGAGAGTTTGGTAATAGTATTAAGTTCGAATTGGCATCTGCTCCAATGGCTTGCAACGTATCATAGTGTTGTGTAACAACAATTAAAGATGATGCTTCTTGCGAATTAATACCTACATTATTCAAAACTTCGACACTTTCTACCAGTCCTCGTGCAATTTCTCTTCTTTGATCTGCTATACCTTGTCCTTGCAATTTTTTGCTTTCTGCTTCTGCTTTTGCTTTAGCCACAATTCGTATTCTTTGTGCTTCTGATTCAAATTCTGCTGCTGTTTTTTCTCTATCAGCAGCATTAATTCTGTTCATTGCATTTTTTACCTGAATATCAGGATCAATATCAGTTACTAAAGTGTTGATAATATCGTATCCGTAAGTAGTCATGGCTTCGTTCAATTCTCTTTTTACTGCAATGGCAATATCATCTTTTCTTACGAAAACATCGTCTAGTATCAATTTTGGTACTTCTGCACGAACTACATCAAACACATAAGCTGTAATTTGATCGTGTGGAAATTCTAGTTTATAAAATGCTTCATAGACCTTATCTTGAATTACTTTGAACTGTACCGAAACTTTCATTTTGATAAAAACGTTATCCTTTGTTTTGGTTTCAATCAATACATCTAATTGTTGAATTCTAAGATTTACTCTTCCTGCAACTCGGTCTATAATTGGAATTTTGAGTTGTAAACCTGAGTTTCTAATGCTTGTAAATTTCCCAAAACGTTCAATAACTACTGCTGTTTGTTGTTTCACAGTAAAGAATGAAGACAATAAAATTAATAATCCGAAGACTAGTAACACAATTAAAATAGGATTCATGATTCTTTTTTTAAGATTAGTTACTGTTTATACGTAAGAATACTTTTAATGTTACAAAAAAAAATAGCTCTCCATTTGGAGAGCTATTTTTTACAAAGTCGTAATTGCTTTTTGTATTCTTTTAATTGTTTCCTCTTTTCCAATAAGTTCTACAATGTCGAATAGGTGAGGACCTTTTAATGCACCAACTAGACTTAGTCGGAAAGGTTGCATAATTTTGCCCATTCCAATTTCATTTTCAGTCATCCAACTTTTTACAATTGTTTCGATTGAATTGGATGTGAAATCTGTGATATATTCCAAGATTTTTATTAATTCAAGCATTAATCCAGGAGTTTCTTCTTTCCAATTTTTAGCTGCTTTTTCGTCATATTGGGTAGGGGCTTCAAAAAAGAAATTGCTTAACTCCCAAAATTCATTTACGAAATGAGCTCTTTCTTTGATTAAAGAAACAATTTTTGCTAATTTTTCAGGATTTAACTCTTCTATTTTACCTGTTTTTTCAGCTACTATGAGTTTAAATTGTTTGGCTAATTCTTCATCTGATTTATGTATTAAATATTGATGATTGAACCATTTGTTTTTCTCTGGATCAAATTTAGCACCAGCTTTATGTACTCTTTTTAAATCAAATGTTTGAGCTAATTCCTCTAAACTAAATAATTCTTTTTCGGTTCCATCATTCCATCCTAATAAAGCCAAAAAGTTTACAACAGCTTCCGGGAAAAATCCTTTTTCTCTGTATCCTGATGAAATTCCTTCTTCCGTTTTCCATTCTAATGGAAATACTGGAAATCCCATTTTATCACCATCTCTTTTAGATAATTTACCATTTCCAATTGGTTTTAGGATTAATGGTAAATGTGCAAATTCTGGAGCATCCCAACCAAAGGCTCGATATAACATAACGTGTAATGGCATTGATGGTAGCCATTCTTCACCTCTAATTACATGTGACGTTTCCATTAAATGATCATCAACAATGTTTGCTAAATGATACGTTGGCATTCCATCACTTTTAAAAAGTACTTTATCGTCTAATAAGCTAGTTTCAAATTTTACATCCCCGCGAATAATATCTTTTAGATGTAATGTTTCATTTACAGGCGTTTTAAAACGTATAACAAAATCTTCTTTGTTAGTTATTCTTTTTGCTGTTTCTTCTTTTGATAGTACTAGAGATGTATCTAGTTTTTCACGAATAGTATGATTGTATATAAATGTTTTACCTTCAGCTTCGTACTGTTTTCTTATGGTATCTAATGCTTCTGCAGTATCAAATGCATAATAGGCGTTACCTGTTGCTATTAATTGATCAGCATATTGTTTGTATAGTTCTTTTCTTTCGCTTTGTCTGTAGGGTCCAAATTTTTCATTTTTTCCAACGGTTTCTTCTGGCGCAATTCCTAACCATTCAAGTGCTTCCATTATATATTCTTCAGCACCTTCAACAAAACGTGTTTGATCTGTATCTTCTATTCTTAAATAGAATGTTCCCTTATTTTTTTTTGCAAATAAGTAGTTAAAAAGGGCAGTTCTTACCCCACCTATATGTAATGGTCCCGTTGGACTTGGTGCAAACCGCACGCGTACTGGTTTTGACATTTTCTCAATTTTTTTTTGCAAATATACGATTTTAGTCTCCTTTATGGTTTTACTGGTGTTGCTAACCAAGCTTTTCATTCTTTTTTTAATTTTTTAAATCATATAAAATCGTACTTTTATAGGTTATATCATCAATTTTATTCATTGTGAATACATCGACAATCATATATCAGAAATTAGAAGCTTTTGTAAAGAAATTTTATACTAATGAGCTATTACGTGGAACGTTATTATTCATTGGTTTTGGTCTCTTATATTTCTTATTTACTCTTTTTATTGAGTATTTTTTATGGTTGCAACCAGCGGCTAGAACTTTTTTGTTTTGGACTTTTATTCTTGTTGAATTTTATTTACTGACTCGTTTTATTGCCTTTCCAATCTTTAAACTTTTTAAGTTAAAAGAAGGTATTTCTTACCTTGAAGCATCCAAGATTATTGGTAGTCATTTTCCAGAAGTGAGTGATAAGTTGCTTAATTTTCTTCAATTATCACAAAATTCAGATGCTAATTCAGATGCTAATTCAGAACTTTTGTATGCATCCATTGAACAAAAATCTCAAAATTTAGCACCCATACCTTTTGGAAGAGCCATTAATTTTGGTGAAAACAAGCGGTATTTGCCTATTGCATTAATTCCACTAGTTTTTCTTTTACTTTTTTTTATTTCTGGTAATAGTAGCATTATTTCTCAAAGCTTAAATCGTGTTATTCATTATAAGGCATCTTTTGTAAAACCAGCACCATTTAGTTTGGTAATAGAGAACCCTAGCTTAGTTGTACAGCAGAATACAGATTTTGTTTTAAAAGTTAAAGCTGTAGGAACTGTATTACCTGAAAACATACTTGTTTTCATTGGTGATGAAAGTTATTTTATGGAAAATATGGGTTCTGGTGTATTTCAATATAAAATTCCATCACCATCTGAGTCTGTTGTCTTTCATTTAGAGGCCAATTCTGTCGTTTCACAAGATTATGAGTTGAATGTAGTTAGTGTTCCATCAATCTCTAGTTTTGAAATGCAACTTACTTTTCCAAGTTATTTAAAAAGGAAAACCGAAGTAATCAAGGGTACTGGCAATGCTGTTATTCCTGAAGGGACTGTTGTTCGTTGGAAAATTTTTGGTTCTTCTATAGAATCTATACTTTATAATTCAGGTCAAGTTGCTACACAGTTTCTTACTGTTGATAATGCTTTTGTTTTATCTAAAAAAATTAATCAAAATACAGATTATCAAGTAATTACATCTAATAAAAATCTAAAAAATTTTGAAAAACTACAGTACCAGTTAGCTATTATTAAAGATCAATATCCTTCTATTGATGTTGTACCAGCACCTGATAGTCTAAAGGTTGATAAAAGTTTCTTTTTGGGAAAAATTGCTGATGATTATGGTTTTTCCAAACTTCAAATAGTTTACTATGAAAAAGGCAAACCTACTACTGCCAAACGTGGAACATTAAATACTAATGCTGGTGTTTTCGATCAATTTGTATTTTCTTTCCCAGGTAATTTAAAAGTTAATGCTGGTGTTTCATACGATTTTTATTTTGAAATTTTTGATAATGATATTCTTCACAGTTTTAAAAGTTCTCGTTCCTCTGTTTTTACAAGTCGTTTAAATACAGAAATTGAACAACAGGATGCGTTGATTGAAAATCAAAATTCTAATTTGAATAGTTTAGCAAAAACGCTAAAGAATCAGTCTAAACAGTTTTCTGATATTGATAAGTTAAATAAATCTGATAAAGAGAAGAAAGATCTAGAGTTTAAGGACCAACAAATGATAAATGATTTCATCAAAAAACAACAAGCACAAGATCAATTGATGAAATCTTTTTCTGAAAAAATTAAAGAAAATCTTAATCATGATAAAAAGGATATTAATGATAAGACAAAAGAGTCTCTTGAAAAACGATTAGATAAAGTTACGGATGCTTTAGATAAGAATAAAAAGTTATTAGATGAATTAAAAGACTTGAATGATAAACTCAATAAGGAAGAACTGCAAGATAAATTACAGCAATTTAAACAATCTAGTAAAAATCAAGTTAAGACTTTAGAACAGTTAGTTGAATTAACTAAACGTTATTATGTTGATAAAAAGGCTAATCAATTGGCTGAAAAATTAGAGAAATTATCAGACGAACAAAAAAAATTATCTGAAGAACAAAGTGAAAATTCTCTTAAAGATCAAGATAAAATTAATGATGAATTTAAATCCATAGAAGAACAATTGAAGGAATTGACTAAAGATAATAATTCTTTAAAGTCTCCAATGGATCTGCCTAATACTAAAGAGTTAGAAAAAAACATTCAAAATGACCTGAATGATGCCAAGGAACAGTTAAGTAAAAAGAATCCATCCAAAGCAAAAGATTCTCAAAAGAAAGCTGCTCAGAATTTAAAGAAAATGAGTCAATCCCTTAAACAAGCTATGGAAGCTGTTGAGCAGGAACAATTGCAAGAAGATGTTAAAATGCTACGTCAAGTTCTTGATAATTTGTTAGCCTTTTCTAATTCTCAGGAAGATGTTATGAAGCAATTTAAAGCCACCAAAGTTGGTTCTGCTACTTATAACAAGTATCTAAAAACGCAACAAACGTTAAAGACACAATTCAAGCACGTGGATGATTCTTTATTTGCAATGTCTTTACGTAATACTAAAATAGCTGAAGATGTAACGAAAGAAATTGGTAACGTTCAGTATAATCTTGACAATGCTATTGATAAACTTGGAAATGGGGTTGTTTCTAAGGGAATTTCTCATCAACAATATGGTATAGCTTCAGCAAATAAACTTGCAGATTTTCTGAGTGAAATTCTCCATAATATGCAAATGGATCTTTCTGGTATGAGTAATGGAAATCCAAAACCTGGACAAGGCAAAGGTATGCAGCTTCCTGATATTATTTCCAAACAAAAAGGTCTAGGTGAAAAAATGAAGCAACAAATGAAGGGTGAGGGTAAGCCTGGTGAAGGTAACCCTAAACCTTCTTCCAGTGGTAATAATGCTAAGCAAGGGCAAGAGGGTACTAGCGGTGAAGGTGATGCGAAAGCTGTGTTAGAAATTTATAGAGAACAAAAACAACTTCGTGATGCTTTGCAAAATGAATTGAATAAAAACGGAATGAATGGAGCCGGGCAAAATGCTTTAGAACAAATGAAACTGATAGAAAAGCAATTATTGAATAAAGGATTTAAGAATGAAGTGTTACAACGCATCCTAAATCTTAACCACGAATTACTTAAACTTGATAATGCTTTACAACAACAGGGTCAAGATACAAAACGTCAATCTGAAACTAATCTTAATTCTTTTTCTAACCCTGCTAAACAGTTGCCCGCTAACTTACTTCAATATATAAATAGTATAGAAATATTAAACAGACAATCACTACCTTTGCGCTCCAATTTTAACCAAAAGGTTCAAGAATATTTTAATAAGAATGATTGATTTTAATTACGAATTAGATTTTACTTTAGATAATGAAGCTTTATATGCTTCGTGGCTTTCAAATGTCATAGCTTCGGAGAACAAAAAGTTTGGGGAAATTAATTACATTTTTTGTGATGATGATTATTTACTTGCTATCAATAAAGAGTATTTGAATCATGATACACTAACGGATATTATTAGTTTTGATTATTCAGTTGGTAATGAGTTAAACGGTGATATTTTTATTTCTATAGAAAGAGTTAGAGATAATGCTAATGATTTTAATGTTTCATTTAATGAAGAATTGAAACGCGTTATGGTACACGGTGTTTTACACTACTGTGGTTATAAAGACAAATCAGAAGAAGATGAATTATTAATGCGTCAAAAAGAAGACGAAAAAATCAAACTGTTTCACGTGGAACGGTAATTAGTTATAAATTTATTTTGTTTCACGTGAAACAAAATTTAAATACATTTTATATATGTTCCACGTGAAACCATATTAAAAAGGTTTCACGTGGAACATTTAGATTTTTAATTTTACTATTATGTTTTTAAATGAGTATGATGTTATTGTAGTTGGAGCAGGACATGCTGGTTCTGAAGCTGCGGCTGCGGCTGCAAATTTAGGTTCTTCAACTTTGTTGGTAACGATGAGTCTTCAAAACATTGCTCAGATGTCTTGTAATCCTGCCATGGGTGGAATTGCAAAGGGACAAATTGTTCGCGAAATTGATGCTCTGGGAGGTTACTCAGGAATAGTTTCTGACCGTACAGCAATTCAATTTAAGATGTTGAATAAATCAAAAGGACCTGCTATGTGGTCCCCACGTGTACAGAGTGACCGTATGCGTTTTGCTGAAGAATGGAGAATGATGTTGGAAGGTACGCCTAATCTTGATTTTTATCAAGAAATGGTAAGTGGGTTAATTATTGAAAACGGACGTATAAAAGGAATTAAAACATCTCTTGGAGTTGAGATTCGTGCTAAAGCTGTTGTTTTAACTAATGGTACTTTTTTGAACGGTTTAATTCATATTGGGGAAAAACAATTTGGTGGAGGTAGAGCAGGGGAAAGTGCTGCTTATGGTATAACCGAAGATTTGGTAAATGTAGGTTTTGAATCTGGAAGAATGAAAACGGGTACGCCACCAAGAGTTGATGGTCGGTCTTTGGATTATACAAAAATGAATGAAGAAAAAGGTGATGCTCGTCCTGATAAATTTTCTTATTCTGATGTGACTTCTCCGCTTACTCATCAGCGTTCATGTTATATGACGTATACTTCAAATGAGGTACATGCTATTTTGAGAGAAGGGTTTGATCGTTCTCCTATGTTTAATGGAAGAATTAAAAGTTTAGGTCCTCGTTATTGCCCTTCTATAGAAGATAAAATAAATCGTTTTGCTGATAAAGAACGTCATCAACTTTTTATAGAACCAGAAGGTTGGAATACTTGTGAAGTTTATGTAAATGGTTTTTCTACTTCTTTGCCAGAGGATATTCAATTTAAAGCTTTGCGTTCTGTTGCTGGTTTTGAAAATGTGAAGTTTTTTAGACCAGGTTATGCTATAGAGTATGATTATTTTCCACCAACTCAATTAAAGCATACTTTAGAAACAAAATTGATCGAAGGTTTGTATTTTGCTGGTCAAATTAATGGAACTACTGGATATGAAGAAGCGGCTTCACAAGGATTGATGGCTGGTATAAATGCGCATTTGAAAATTAATGAAAAAGAGCCATTAATTTTGAAACGTGATGAAGCCTATATTGGTGTTCTTATCGATGATCTCATTACCAAAGGTACTGAAGAACCTTATCGAATGTTTACCTCTAGAGCAGAGTATAGAACTTTATTACGCCAAGATAATGCAGATTTTAGACTTACTCCTTTATCTTACGGGATTGGTTTGGCTTCTGAAACAAGATTGCGCCGCATGGAGCACAAGCTAAATGAATCGGAAAAAATGGTTTCCTTTTTCAAAGAAACGAGTGTTACTGTTGCTGAAGCAAATCCAATTTTAGAATCCAAAGGAACTGCGTTGATTTCTCAAGGGGATAAAATGTTTAAAGTGTTTTCACGTCCACAAATAGATTTAGAAGATATTTTAAAATTTGAGAAAGTGCAGCAATACGTTCAGGATAATAATTTGGACCAAGAAATTTTAGAACAAGCAGAAATACAAGTTAAATATTCTGGTTACATAGAAAAAGAACGTAATAATGCAGATAAGCTTGCGCGTCTTGAAGAAGTAAAGATTCCTGAAAACTTTGATTATTCAAAAATAAAATCGATGTCTATTGAAGCTAGACAAAAGCTGAGTAAGATACGTCCAGTTACAATCTCTCAAGCATCACGCATTAGTGGAGTATCTCCTAGCGATATATCTGTGCTATTAATCTATATGGGCAGATAAAATTTTAATCGAATTGTTCCACGTGAAACTTAAATAAAAAATAATGGCATTACTCGTAAAAAGAGTAATGCCTTTTTCAGCAATTAATCAACCTCAAATGAATTTAACTGATAAAAAACATTTTCTTACTGTAAAAGATTATTCTGTTTCCCAAGAAATTTTTGATTTGCATTACGATGCAACTTTGGATATGTTGGTTACTTATCCACAACCAGAATTGAATAATTTAGGAAGGTATTATGAAAGTGTAGATTATATTTCGCATACCGACTCAAAACGCAGTTTATTTGAAAAAGCCTATCATTTTGTAAAAGGTATTGCTTTGAAAAATAAATTAGAATTAATCAATACAGAGCAAACTTCAAAAGGTCAGCTTTTGGATATTGGTGCTGGTACAGGTGATTTTTTGTTAGTAGCCAAAAATAATGGCTGGAATACGACAGGTATCGAACCAAGTGACAAAGCTAAAGCCATAGCAATTACAAAAGGTATTTCTTTTGTACCCGATACATCTTCTTTAGCTTCGCATAGTTTTGATTGTATTACAATGTGGCATGTTTTGGAACACGTTCCTGATTTAGGTTTTCAAATCAAAGAATTAAAGCGATTATTAAAACCTACGGGGACTTTAATTGTTGCTGTACCCAATTTCAAATCATACGATGCAAACTATTACCAAGAATTTTGGGCTGCTTATGATGTTCCGATTCATTTTTGGCATTTTTCAAAAAAAGCTATTGAGCTGCTTTTTCAAAAAGAAAATATGAAATTAAGCAAAGTACTTCCAATGAAGTTTGATTCATTTTATGTGAGTCTATTGTCCGAAAAATATAAAACGGGTAAAATGAATTATTTTTCAGCTTTTTTTGTAGGGCTACGTTCAAATTGGAAAGCAAGACGCACAAATGAGTATTCTTCGCTAATTTATGTGCTAAAAAACAAGTAAAATCTATTTTTAAGCTTTTTTAGCCACGATTTTAATAGAAAACAGTCTATTTGGTCGCTTTTTTTAAAACGCGTCTTATTTTTAATTTATGAGCGTTATTTTTTATCAAGTATTCTTATTGTATTTAAGGCTTTAATAATAAAAATTGATGTTGTTAATTTCGTTCATTTTTTAAACTTTATGTCGCTACTAACTATTTTTTTATATTTTTGTCAAACATCTTAAAATAATAAATTAACTCAAATGAAAAAATCATTACTTATCCTTGCACTAGCAATTTCAATTGTGTCTTGTGATAAAAAAGCAGAAGTAAAAGAAGTAAAAACGGCGTATGTAGATACTTCTGAATTAATGAAGGAATATACAGAGGCAAAAGACCTTGAAGCTAAATACAAAGCACAAGCACAGGAGAAAGGTCGTCAATTAGAAGCTGAAATTAATCGATTCAAACAAGAAGCAGCCAATTTTCAAGCACAAGCACAAGCAAATGGTCAAGAATGGGCTCAAAAGAAAGGTGCTGAATTACAAAAAAGAGAGCAACAGTTAGGTTATGCTCAACAAGCATTGTCTCAGCAGTTGCAAATGGAAAGTGGTAAAGAGATGGATTCATTAGTTAGTGGTGTAAAGAAATTTATAAAGGCTTACGGTAAAGAAAAAGGATACGCTTACATCTACGGTACAGGTGATGCTGCTTCTATTTTGTATGCGGAAGATAAATTTGATATTACTAAAGATATTATCAAAGCCTTGAATGAAAAATACAAAGCTTCTGGTTCTAGTAAAGAAAAAGAAGAAACAAAAAAATAAGCTTTTTTAGCTATTGAAAAGCCTTCATCTATTAAAGATTGAAGGCTTTTTTTTTACTTTTTATTGAATGATTTCAAGATACTTATTTCTATTTTTTTGATTAATGTTTATTTGATGCTCTCTTTTTTTTATACTATTTTAGTTTTTTATTATTATACGCCTTATGCAAACCTTATCTACAGCTGCTGCTTATACGTTGCAATTTATCAATCAAACCAATCGTTCTGTTTTTTTAACAGGGAAGGCAGGAACGGGAAAAACTACTTTGTTAAAAGAGATTATTAAAACGACTCATAAAAACACAGTAGTTGTTGCTCCTACAGGAATTGCGGCTTTAAACGCAAATGGAGTAACGATACACTCTATGTTTCAATTGCCTTTTGGTGCTTTCATACCAGACCATTCTGACCCGCAGTTCTTTGAAAGTACAAAGTTTGAAACGAAGTCCACGCTTAAGCGCCATTTTAAGATGAATGGTGTTAAGAAAGCGGTTATTCGTAATATGGAATTGCTTATAATTGACGAGGTAAGTATGTTGCGAGCTGATTTATTAGACGCAATGGACTTTATGATGCAGACTGTTCGTAAAAATTCTTTTCCCTTTGGCGGGGTGCAAATATTATTTATAGGAGATTTACTACAATTACCTCCTGTTGTTAAAGATGAAGAATGGCGTATTTTACGCAATCATTATAGAGGGAAATTCTTTTTTCATGCTCAAGTTTTAGTTCAATTTCCACCGCTGTATA
Source organism: Flavobacterium sp. UM26 (assembly GCF_057922445.1). NCBI lineage: Bacteria > Pseudomonadati > Bacteroidota > Flavobacteriia > Flavobacteriales > Flavobacteriaceae > Flavobacterium > Flavobacterium myriophylli. Next base: position 225,620 of record NZ_JBVHCY010000005.1, read on the forward strand.
TTGAATTGTCTCATATTTACAGACAAACAGATGAGCGATTCATTACGGTTTTGAATCATTTGAGAAATAATCAAATCACTAATCAAGATATTGCTACTCTAAATCAATTTGTGAAGCCCGATTTTGATTTGAAAGCGAATAAAGGTTTTATTTGTTTGACCACTCATAATGCGAAAGCAGATACGATTAATACAGAATCTTTAAAAGAATTAGCAGGTAAATTATATCGTTTTTATCCTGAGATTACTGGAGATTTTCCTGAAAAGATTTATCCATTAGATTCGCAGTTAGAATTAAAAGTCGGTGCACAAATTATGTTTGTCAAAAATGATTTATCTTTTGATAAACAATATTTTAACGGGAAAATGGGAACTATTGCCTCTTTGACCGAGAAAGAAATTAGGGTACATTTTCCAGAGGAAAACAAAACAATAGAAGTTGAAAAGTACGAATGGCAAAACATCCGTTATCAAGTTGACCCACTCACAAAGGAAATTCAAGAAGAAGTTTTGGGTACTTTTGTTCAGTATCCCATCAAATTGGCTTGGGCAATTACGGTGCATAAAAGCCAAGGTTTAACTTTTGACAAAGCAGCAATTGATGTATCGCAAGTTTTTTTACCCGGACAAGCATATGTTGCTTTATCTCGTTTGCGTTCGTTAGAAGGGCTTATTTTGCTTTCTCCGCTACGAATGAATGGTATTTCTAGTGATCAAGATGTGATGGAGTATGCTCAAAATAAAGCTAGTGATACGTATTTGCAATCGGCATTGCATTTTGAAACCAAACATTTCATTTTAGATTATTTGTGTACGACCTTCAATTGGAAGCAATTAGCACAAGAATGGCGCAATCATCGTTTTAGTTATGAGGAGGCTTCTGATTCATCTCTTAAATCTAGGAATGCAAATTGGGCAAAGGAACAAGCTGATACTATGGAACAGCTATTAGAGCCTGCGTCTAAATTTATTTTGCAATTGCAAAAACTATTTGCAAATGAAACGGTTGACCTCAATCTTATTTTACAACGTATCAATGCAGCATTCGACTATTTTTGGAAGCCAATGGATGCAATGGTAGAATCCCTACTTTGGAAATTGCAAGAAACACAGTATAGTAAGAAATCCAAAGGTTATTTTGAGGAGTTATCACTTTTGGAAGAATTACAGACCAAAGCAGTTCTTAGATTGATGAAAGCACAACTTTTAGTCGCTACAGTTGTTGCTGGGGAAACTATTTCTAAAGAAAAATTAACCTCTCCAGAGATTAAAAATTATTTGTCCCATAAAATTGAAAAAGTAAAGAATGCTTTTAATGAGCAACATGCCAATTTACTTGATGAGAAAATAGATGTAATACGCTATAAAACAAAGGATAAAGGAGCAAAAGTGCAAAAGAAAAATACTGTTGAAGAAACGCATGATTTGTGGTTGGAAAATAAATCCATTACCGAAATAGCGCTTCTTCGAATGTTGACAAAAGAAACCGTCTTGCTGCACATTACTAAGCTAATCTCGCAACAAAAAATAAAAATAGAAGCTGTCCTACCAGAAGATAAATTGAAAGCGCTTTCGGAGGCTTTTTATGGGTATAGTGAAGAAACATTGGCACCTCTAAAAGAAAAATACGGTGAAACCTTCACTTGGGAGGAACTTCGAATGTTTAAGGCGAGTTTAAATAGCTGATTTACAAAAAAAAACCTATTCGTTTGTGAATAGGTTTTTCATTTTTTATAAAGATTGAATCAAAATCCAAGCATCAGGATTATGGTCTTCTATGATTTCTTTTTGAGCTTTTTGAGCCTCGGCAAATGTAGCATAGCTTCCATAAACAACTGGGTAAAGACCATTTTTGTTCTCGGGAATTCTTTTGGCATCATAGCCTAATTTTTTCAACTCTCTAAGTTCTTTATTAGCATTAACTTCACTTCTGTAAGCTCCAGCCATAATGTGGTATCTTAACGATACTACTTCTTTTTTTGAATTTGTTTTTACTGATAATGTCACTGTTGGGATAGGACTTTCAATAAAAAAGGTAGCTTCTTGTATTTTGCTTTGTACCTTTTTTTGTACCGATGTTTCAACCAAAAGTGTAGCATCTTCTATTTGTTTTTGGTAAATGCTATAACCAACACTTGAAGTGATACCTAAACCTAGAACAAAGATTGCCGCGTAACGTAAAAATGGGTAACGTTGTCCTTTTGTAACTTCTTCTTCCTCAGTTTCTTCAGGAGATAAAGTAAGGGTGTGTCTTATTATTGGTTCTTCGACTAAAGTTTTTGCTTCAACTGCTTTTTCGAACAGTTCTCTTTTAACCATTGGAGAAACAAACGGACTTAGTCCAAACGAACTAGTCAAGTAATTGTTGCTATCTTCAGCAGTAAAGACCAAGTTAGCATCAGCATTCAAACGAAAAGTACCAATGTTTTTGAAAGAAAGAACACCGTGTGTTTCTAATCTTTTTTTCCAATTAAATACTTCAAATTGAATGGCACTTACGGCATAATCGTAAGAAGTTTTTTCCGCTTGAGCGATGTGATGCGCAAGTAATCCATCATTGTTTTTTAAATTCGCATTAAACGAAATCAATTTTTTGGGCGGAAAAAACGAATTGGTACTTTCTTGCAATTGAGCAGACTGTGTTTCAGTTAAAAAAGCACCAAAACCCGGTACAGCTACACATTGGTAACGGTACAAAAGCTGAGAGATGTATTGTTCGATTTTCATACTAACAAAGTTAGCCAACCAAAATAGTTATCAAAATTTTATTCACAATTTTTATTAACAAATTCCATTAAAATTTATATATTTCACTTTCAATAACTTATTACATTTGAATTAGCGATAGTTCCATTGAATTCCTCTGAAAAAGATACTTTTTGAGGATGTTTTTTGGTTTATTTCTGTTCAATTTTTTTCTATACGCCAAAATTTTAAAGTAAAAGCATGACCAATCAAGATTTATTTTTTCTGCTAGCCCTGCAGCGTGTTGAAGGGGTTGGCGATATAGTTGCTAAGAAATTACTACAACATTTAGGTTCAGCCGAAGCCGTTTTCAAAGCAAAACCACAGCAATTGGCCGCTATTGATGGAATAGGAGCGACCCTCATTAAAAATTTAAAAGACCCAACCGTATTTTCGAAAGCACAAGCGGAACTCGATTACCTTCTTAATAATCAGATAAATGTTTCGTTTTTTCAAGACAAAAAGTATCCTGAATCCTTAAAACAATGTGTTGATGGTCCACTACTTTTGTTCAGTACAGGCGAACAAGATTGGACCAATAAAAAAATGATTAGCATTGTTGGTACGCGTCAAATCACCGCCTATGGTACCGAATTTTGCAAACAATTCATCTCCGATTTGGCTCCCTTAAACCCAGTAATCATCAGCGGATTTGCCTATGGTGTGGATATAGTGGCGCACCAAGCAGCAATGGATCATGGTCTTCAAACTATTGGAGTCTTGGCACATGGGATGCAACATATTTATCCCAAAAACCATAAAAAGTACATGGTCAAAATGGAACAAAATGGCGGATTTATCTCCGAATTTTGGAGTACAACCCCTCCAGATAAAGAAAATTTTGTTCGTCGCAATCGCATTGTAGCCGGTATGGCTCAGGCAACTATCGTCATAGAGTCTGCCGAACGAGGAGGTTCATTAATCACCGCCCAAATAGCCAATGATTATAATCGTGACGTATTTGCGGTTCCGGGGCGATCCACTGATAAGTATTCATTAGGATGCAATAATCTTATCAAAACTCAAAAAGCAGCAATGATTACAAGTGCTGCCGATTTAATTTATAATCTCAATTGGGATATACAAACCAATCCAAAAGCCATTCAAAAACAACTCTTCGTGGCTTTAGAGCCAGATGAACAAAAAATCTACGATTACCTTTTACAATCTGGCAAAGAAATGCTTGATAGCATTGCCATAGATTGTCAATTGCCAACTTTCAAACTTTCAAGTTTACTCTTGAATATGGAACTCAAAGGCGTCATTCGTCCTTTACCAGGCAAATTGTTTGAAGCGATTTAGTTATGATTTTTTATTTGGGCGTGCCCCTACGTAAAAACTTCGGGTCGGGCTGTACGTTCCCGCTTCCCGATGAAAAATCGGGAGAGCTCCACTGCCATCCCTCACGCAAATCCCTATCTTAACTTATAATTTTCATTTTTCTTCACAATAAATCATACTTTTGAAATAAAAATCAAAAATGAAGTTATACGCTATAGAAACTGGAAATTTTAAACTAGACGGAGGCGCTATGTTTGGCGTGGTCCCCAAAACCATTTGGAACAAAACCAATCCCGCCGATGCTAATAATTTGATAGACATTTCCGCACGTTGTTTGTTAATCGAAGACGGCAATCGCTTGATTTTGATAGATACAGGAATGGGCAACAAACAATCCGAGAAGTTTTTTGGATACTATTCGCTTTGGGGCAGTCATTCTTTGGACGCTTCCTTGGCAAAGCACGGTTTTCATCGCGACGATATTACCGATGTTTTTATGACCCATTTGCATTTTGACCATTGCGGAGGAAGCATTCAGTGGAATAAAGACAGAACAGGCTATGAACCTGCTTTTAAAAACGCTAAATTTTGGACCAACGAAAACCATTGGCAATGGGCCACACAACCCAATGCGCGTGAAAAAGCTTCCTTTTTGTCCGAAAATATTTTGCCAATGCAAGAAAGCGGTCAGCTTCATTTTATCCAACGTCCAGAAGGTGATTTTGGTGCATCAACCGAAATGGGTTTTGACATTTTCTACGCCGATGGCCACACCGAAAAGCAAATGCTACCACATATTTCATACAACGGAAAAACCATCGTTTTTTGTGCTGATTTATTGGCTACGGCAGGTCACATCCCATTACCCTATGTGATGGGCTACGACACCCGCCCGTTGCTGACTATGCCCGAAAAAAGCAAAGTACTCACAGCCGCCGCAGATCACAACCACTTTTTGTTCTTAGAACACGATGCCCATAACGAAATCATTACGGTACAACACACCGAAAAAGGCGTTCGTTTAAAAGAGGTTTTTACATGTGAAGAAGTGTTGTAAAAGATTATTTGGATACAAAAAAGGCTATTTCAATTTTGAAATAGCCTTTTTTGATTGGGATAAGTGAAGTTTATTTTACAATAATTTTCTTGACCGTTGTGGCTCCTTCACTATCTATGTACATGTAGTAAATTCCTTTTGGGAACTGCTCAAAATTAGCCGTTGTGCTTGTTCCGTTACTGCTGTATGGAACATTGACTTGTTTTCCTAAGCCATCATAAATTCTCAAATTACTAACCGAAACGTTTTCAATTAAAAGCGGTCCTTTTGTTGGATTCGGATACACACTTAGTTTTTCAAAAACAATATCAGAAGTCGATAGATTAGCACAAGATTCTGAGTAGGATGCTGTAACATCTTTACTTGAAGACCAATTGGCATCAGCATAAGTTTTGCTATCTACTTGAATACAAGTTAAATTAGGGTTTCCTTTAGTTAAATAGTAAAGTGCCTTACTATTGTATCCATTTTTTAAATTCAAGGTAGTCAAAAGATTGTCTTTTACATTTAAGTCTGCAAGTACTTTATTGGTAGATACATCAAATTTTTGTAAACTATTTTTATTAGCCTGAATAATAGTTAGTAAGAGGTTCTTGCTAACGTCCAAAGAGGTTAAATAATTGAAATGACAGTAGAGTTCAGTAAGTTTTAAATTTTTTGTGATATCCAACTTTGTTAAACTATTGATTCCACAATCAAGCACCTCTAAATTTTTAAAATCTTGTATTCCAGTCAAATCTTGTATTTCCGCCATTTGTAAATTAATCGATTTTAAGTATTCGATACTGGTAGTTTTTACTTTTCCGTTTTTACCGTCATTATCAATACCTAATGCAATTAATTTTTCTTCAAATTTAACATCAGGAATAGTGGTATAAACAACCGTAGAAGAACAGTTTAACGAAAAGTCAGCTGTTGCATCTTTTTGTGTAAAATTGGCTACAGCATAAGCCACATCATCCACTAAAATACAATAAAGACTAGTATTATTTCTAATGTCTAACGTAGACAATATTGTGTTTTTACCATTTTTCAAGTTCAAGCTTGTCAAGACATTGTCCTTGCAAATTAGTGTTTCTAAAAGAACATTCTTTGAAAGGTCTAAAGCAGCGATTTTATTATTTCTTGCGCTTAGCGTTTTAAGTAGTAGATTCTTGCTAACATCCAAAACCGCTATCTGATTGTCAAAACAAGCCAAATACGAAAGGTTTATGTTTTTGGAAACGTCAAGCGTAGTTATTAAATTGTTGTTGCAATACAGCTCTGTTAAAGCGATGTTTTTACTAATATCAATAGTGGTAAGTTCATTAGCGTTACAAACGAGTGATTTTAAGGATTTAAAATCTTGAATTCCTGTTAAGTCTTTAATACCAGCATTAATTACACTAAGATCCGTAAGTGTTTCAATGCTTGCTGTTTTTACTTTTCCGTTTTTACCATCGGTATCGATGCCTAATAGGATTAATCTATCCTCAAAGCTTGGGTCAGGAATCAAAGTATAAGGGGTACAATCGGTAGCATTAAAAGAAGTGGTAGCATCTTTTTTAGTCGACCAATTAGCATTAGCATAGGTCTCATCATCCACCAAAATACACTTTAGATTTGGGTTACCAGCAAGATTAATTGAATTCGTGGGTATTAACGTGTTTTTACCATTTTTGAGATTTAAACTGGTTAATTTGTTGTACGCACAATAAAAAGTAGTTAAAGCCACATTTTTAGAAAGATCTATCGTAGTTAATTGGTTGTTTTCACAATCAAGATATTTTATAGCTACATTTTTAGACAGATCTAGAGTGGTTAATTTGTTATTATAACATTTTAGATTAGTTAAAGCCACATTTATAGAAAGATCAAGTGTGGTTAATTCATTATTATTACAATAGAGCTGGTTTAAAACCAAATTTTTAGATAGATCTATTGAATTTAATTTGTTGAAAAAACAGTCTAGTCTAGTTAGCTCCACATTTTTAGAAAGGTCTATTGTGGTTAATTGATTGCGAGAACAATCAAGAAATGATAAAGCCACATTTTTGGTTATATCTAAGCTGGTTAAACCATTATTGTAACAGTATAAGGTTTTTAACGCTACAAAATCTTGAATCCCGGTTAAGTTGGTAATCCCACTATTACTAACATTAAGTGAGGTTATGCCAGCTATGCTTTCGGTTGCCACTTTTCCGTTTTTACCATCTCTATCAATCCCTAGTGCGATCAATTTATCTTCAAATTTAGCATCTGGAATTAACGTGTAAACAGTACAATCTAAACTAAAACTTGCGGTAACATCTTTGGTAGTGTTCCATTTTTCAGCAGCAGCAATATCCGCTACTTGAATACAAGTTAAATTTGAATTAGTAGCACAATTTAAAGCAGCAATCGTGGTGTTTTTAGATAGATCTAATTTTTTCAATTGATTTCCAGAACAATTTAAAGTAGTCAAGGCTTTAAACCCTTCGATACCTTTTAAATCTATAATGCCACTATTACTAACATCCAACATAGTTATAGTTGCAATACTTGAGTTCAAGATTACACCATTTTTCCCATCCGTATCAATGCCTAAAGCAATGAGTTTGTCTTCAAATTTAGCATCTGGTATTTGTGTTATTAAGTTACAATCATACGGTGAGAAAAAAGCAAAAGAATCTTTTTTATCCGCCCAATTGGTATTGGCGTAGGCAACATCGTCTACTGCAATACAGTTTAATTTTAGGTTACTAGTAAGATTTATATTTATGTTATCTAGTAAAGTATTTTTACCATTTTTGAGATTCAAACTGGTTAATTGGTTACTTGTTACTTTAAGTACAAATAAATTTACATTTTTAGAAAGATCCAGTGTGGTTAATTTGTTATTATCACAATATAGAGTACCTAAAGCCACATTTTTAGAAAGATCTAGTGTGGTTAATTCATTATTACCACAATAGAGCTGGTTTAAAACCAAATTTTTAGATAGATCTATTGAATTTAATTTGTTGAAATAACAGTCTAGTCTAGTTAGCTCCACATTTTTAGAAAGGTCTATTGTGGTTAATTGATTGCGAGAACAATCAAGAAATGATAAAGCCACATTTTTGGTTATATCTAAGCTGGTTAAACCATTACTGTTACAATTCAAGTTTTTTAACGATACAAAATCTTGTATTCCTTTCAAGTCTGTTATCGAACTAGAAGAAACATCAAGTGAGGTTATGCCCGCTATACTTTGAGTAGCCACTTTACCATTTTTACCATCTTTATCAATCCCTAGTGCGATCAGTTTATCTTCAAATTTAGTATCTGGAATTAACGTGTAAATAGTACAATCTAAACTAAAACTTGCGGTAGCATCTTTGGTAGTGTTCCATTTTTCAGCAGCAGCAATATCAGCTACCTGTATACAAGTTAAAGTAGAGCTATTAGAACAATTTAAAGTAGCTATTTCAGTGTTTTTAGAAAGATCTAATTTTTTCAATTGATTTCCAGAACAATTTAAAGTAGTCAAGGCTTTAAATCCTTCGATACCTTTTAAATCTATAATGCTACTATTACTAACATCTAATGTAGCTATAGTTGCAATACTTGAACTTAAGACTACACCATTTTTCCCATCAGTGTCAATGCCCAAGGCAATAAGTTTGTCTTCAAATTTAGCATCCGGTATTTGTGTAATCAAGCTACAATCATACGGTGAGAAAAAAGCAAAAGGATCTTTTTTATTCGCCCAATTGGTATTGGCATAGTTAGCATCATCCACCAAAATACAGCTTAGATTTAGGTTTTGAGTAAGGTCTATGTTATTTGTAGTAATTAAAGTGTTTTTTCCATTTTTAAGATTCAAACTGATTAATTTATTATATGAACAATTAAAATCTGATAAAGCCACATTTTTAGAAAGATCTAATGTGGTTAATTGGTTCCTCCAACAATAAAGTCTTGTTAAAGCTACATTTTTAGACAGATCTAATGTGGTTAATTTATTATATGAACAATTAAAATTTGATAAAGCCACATTTTTAGAAAGATCTAATGTGGTTAATTGGTTGCTAGAACAATAAAGAGTAGTTAAAGCCACATTTTTAGAAATGTCTAGGGTTGTTAATTGGTTAGTAGAACAATCAAGATTAGTTAAAGCTACATTGTTAGAAACATCCAAACCAGTTATTCCATTCACAGAAACATTTAAATAGGTCAGCAGCACGTTCTTAGAGATGTCTATACTTTTTATTTTATTATAACAAATATGCAAACTAGATAAGACACTGTTATTGGAGACATCAATTTTTGTCAATAACCCATTCCCACCATTGAGCGAACCACTATTACCTGAGCAAATCAATGTTTTTAGAGCTACAAAATCCTCTATTCCAGTTAAATCAGCAATGGTAGTTGCGTCAAGAGTGAGTGATGTTACAGCCTTTATATTCGAAGTCAACACTTTACCATCAGGAGTACCAGAATCGTGTCCTAGTGCAATTAATTTTTTCTCAAAATTAAGATCAGGAATCGAAGTGTATAGTGGCCCTAAAGTAGCCGCATCAACCACAGAAACATTATCAACTAAGATTTCTGAGTTCAGCGTACCGGTTGTCCAGATATCTACTTCGATAGATTCGCTTACGGTTGGGGTGTAGTCAAATTCTAATTTACGCCATTCAGTACTAGAAGTTACCGCAGTTGTTTTTTTGGCAATTTCTTCTTTAAAAGTGCCTGGTTTGTGATACAAACTTAACTCAATGGACGAGAAAGTACCCGTAACCAGTTTGTGATACATCGTAATGCGATACGTTTTACCGGCTACAACCGGAAAAAATTCGCTGTTGATGAAATTAAGAGTACCGCTTGTAATTTGCATTTTAGTACTCGAACTTCCATTTTGAGCAGAAGTGCTTTGAAATACTAATCCGCTAAAAGATCTGAGCCATTTGTCTGGTTGTGAGGAGGATGTCCAGTTTTCGAAATCACCATTGGGCACCAAATTGGTTTGGGCTTGCAAGGTAATGGTCAAAAACAAAAACATCAAAAGTAATTTTGTTTTCATAAAAAAGGGGTTTGTAATAAAATACTACAAGTTTATAAAATCTCTTTTATTTTAACTAAAAAATTATTAAGAATATTCCATGTTTTTTTGTTTTCAAAATTTTACGGACTTTAAATCCACTTTTCTCACAAAAAACAGTTAACAATTGCACGCTATCTAATTCACTTCTCTTATTTTTGGAAAGAAAAACTAATTCTAATTCATCATCAATGAAAAAAATAAAATACACCCAATGGGCTTTGGCATTGGCATTGGCTTTTTGTTTATCAGGGAATGCACAGACATTTACGGGTAAAAAAGGAAAATTAACCGAGCAACAATTGCAGCGTTGGTCGCATTTAGATTTGGCTAAAGACAGTATTCCAGGAATGAGTGTCGACAAAATGTATGCAGAGTTAATCAAAGATAAAAAAGGAAAAAAAGTCATTGTAGGCATCATTGATTCTGGAGTGGATATTGAGCACGAAGACTTAAAATCAGTACTTTGGACAAACAAAAAAGAAATTGCTGGCAACGGTATTGACGATGACAAAAATGGGTTTATCGACGATGTACACGGATGGAATTTCTTGGGCAACGATTTGCACGAAACCTTAGAAATGACGCGTATTGTCAAAAAAGGTGACGATGGTTCAGCTACTTACAAACAAGCCAAAACAGCCTATGACAAAAAATATGCTGAGGCGATGCAAGGCAAGCAACAAGTTGATTTTATTATCAATGTTGACAAAGTCGTGCAAAAACACTTGCAAAAAGAGGTATATACGCTAGATGAAGTAAAAGCTATTACGACTACAGAGCCTGAGTTGACCAATGCGAAAGCCGTGATGACTCAAATTTTGACCAATGCTGGAGCAGACTTTAAAGGGCAAATCGAAGAATACCGTAAGTATGTGTACGATCAATTGAACTACAATTTGAATTTGGAGTTAGATGGACGTAAAGCGGTTGGAGACAATCCAGACGACATCAAAAACACCAAATATGGTAACAATATTGTTTTTGGTCCAGACAAAGAAGAGGCCTTACACGGAACTCACGTTGCGGGGATTGTTGCACAAACACGAAACAACAATTTAGGCGGAGATGGGATTGCTAACAATGTTGAAATTATGACCATTCGTGCCGTTCCAGACGGAGATGAATATGATAAAGATATTGCTTTGGCTATTCGCTATGCAGTAGACAATGGTGCTAAAGTTATCAACGGAAGTTTTGGGAAAAGTTTTTCACCACACAAGCAATGGGTGTATGACGCTATCAAATATGCTGAGAAAAAAGATGTACTTTTTGTTCACGCAGCGGGCAATGATGGACTTAATATAGATTTAGCCGAAAATGCTAATTTCCCGAACGATTCAGACGATAACAAAATAGAATTTGCTTCGAATGTAATCACAGTTGGAGCATTAAACTATAACTATGGCGAAGGAGTAATCGCTGGTTTTTCTAATTATGGCGCTTTCAATGTAGATGTTTTTGCTCCAGGTGAAGAAATCTATGCTACCATCCCGAATAACAAATACAAATATTTGCAAGGAACTTCTATGGCTTCTCCAAATGTAGCGGGTGTAGCGGCAATGATTCGTTCTTATTTCCCAAAATTGTCGGCCAAACAAGTAAAACAAATCTTGATGAGTTCTGGAACTCCATTACCATCAAAAGTAGTTGTTGGCGAAAAGAAAGAATTGAAAAATGCTGCTGAGGTAGGCAAATCCGCTTCGATGGTCAATGCTTATAATGCTTTTAAAATGGCAGAGCAATTGAGTAAAAACCCAAAAGCAAAATTGAAAATCCAAGGATAAAACCTTGAACATATTAATCATAAAGTTATTCGAATGAAAAAAATAGTTTTAGTCTCCTTTTTATTATCCGCTTTTGGATGGCTTTCGGCTCAAAACACTAGCTATTGGCAACAACACGTCGATTACAAAATGGATGTGTCGATGGATGTGAAAACCTATCAATACAAAGGGAAACAAGAATTGGTGTACACCAATAATTCACCTGAGACCTTGACTAGAGTTTTCTATCATTTGTATCCTAATGCTTTTTCACCAGGAAGCGAAATGGATGCGAGAATCCAAAGTATCAAAGATCCTGATGCACGTATGGTGCACAAAGCCACGGTAAATGGAGTAGAAACCAAACAAAGCCGCATCAAAGATTTGAAACCCAACGAAATTGGTTTTTTGCATATTGCTAATTTTAAACAAGATGGAGTAGCGGCTTCGGCGAAAGAAGTTGGAACGATACTCGAAGTTACTTTGGCTAAGCCTTTATTACCAGGCGCAAAAACCATTTTCACACTTGATTTTGAAGGACAAGTTCCCGTTCAAATTCGTCGTTCTGGGCGCAATAACAAAGAAGGTGTTGAATTATCGATGACGCAATGGTACCCAAAAATGGCCGAATTCGATTTTGAAGGTTGGCACGCCGATCCGTATATCGCTCGAGAATTTCACGGTGTTTGGGGTAATTTTGATGTGAAAATTACGATTGACAAAGCCTACGTTTTGGGCGGATCGGGTTACTTGCAAAACAAAAACAACATTGGTTATGGCTACCAAGATGCTGGCGTTACGGTGCCAGTCAACAAAAAATCGAAAACGCTGACGTGGCATTTTTATGCTCCAGACGTGCACGATTTCACTTGGGCTGCAGACAAAGACTATTTGCACGATGTGATAAAAGGACCGAACAACGTAGATTTACACTTTTTATACAAAAACAATCCAAAGATTATTGCCAATTGGAAAGCCTTGCAACCCAAGACGGCTAAGCTTATGGAAATCTATAATGAAACCGTTGGCAACTATCCTTACAAGCAGTATTCTGTAATTCAGGGTGGCGACGGCGGAATGGAGTACGCCATGTGTACTTTGATTTTAGGCGAAGGAACTTTCGAGGGATTATTGGGAGTTACGGGTCACGAAATGGCGCACTCTTGGTTCCAACACGTTTTGGCGTCTAACGAATCCAAACACGGATGGATGGACGAAGGATTCACTTCGTTTTTGGAAGATTTTGGTCTGAATGCCATTTCCGAGAAACCCGTTGAAAATCCTTTTATTAATGCTTACAAAGGTTACCTTGCTATGGCCAATTCTGGCGAAGAGCAGCCACAAAGCACGCACGCCGATAGATTTGACAAAAACCGTTGGTACAGTATTACCTCTTACAGCAAAGGCGAAGTGTTCTTAACGCAATTGGGTTATTTGATTGGGAAAGACAACCTATTGAAAACCTTGAAAAAGTACTATCAAGACTTTCAATTCAAACATCCAACGCCAAATGACATCAAAAGAAGCGCAGAACGCATTTCTGGCGCCAATTTGGACTGGTATTTGACCGATTGGACCCAAACTACCAACACGATTGATTACGCCATAAAAGAAGCCAAAGAAGCCGCCGACAAAACTGTGGTGACGTTAGAACGCATCGGGCGTATGCCAATGCCTATCGATTTGTATGTAGAATACACCGATGGTACTACCGAAAGCTTCTACATTCCGTTGCGAATGATGAGTTTTGAAAAAGAAAATCCAACGCCAGCCATCAAAAGAACGGTGGCCAAAGATTGGGCTTGGGCGTATCCCACCTATGAGTTGACGATTGGCAAACCCAAATCAGCCATCAAAAAAATCACCATCGATCCTAGTGGTTTACTAGCCGATGTAAAACCCGCCAACAACATTTTGGAAGTGAAATAATTTTTTCGAAATACCTTAAAAAGTCTAGTGAAAGCTAGACTTTTTTTTTAACCCTGTCAGAGTTCAAAACTCTGACAGGGTTTGCTAAGGGAACTACCATTTGACTTCGAATTCGAGCCCATTCGTGTCATTGGTGTTTGTTTTTTTTAGGAGCAGCACTTCTTTGCGTACCACACGAGTTGTCCCGCTTTCCGTTATAATCTTATGCCCCGAACCCCGGGCCATAAGGATTTCCACTACAATCGGGTCTAGACGAGAGCTTTTTGTTTTCATAATAAAAACATAGAATGGCATAAAAAGTATGAAGATTAACGATTTGCTTGTTGCCTCTAGCTCGGCCTACATATCTTTTTTGACAAAATTGTCTAAAAGGGTCTATTTCAACACCCATTATTTTTGTTCAAATCACGTTCAAAAAGCACCTTATTGTCGTGCTCAATATAGTCGCTCGATAAAATCAAATGGGGATGATTATCAGAGAGTCCGGCGCTACGGCTTTTGATAGTTATTGTGTCGTTAACTTTTAAGTCTTTTAATAGCTCGAATTCTTTAGGAATGAATTGCATCATATATCGTTCGCCCTTAATATCCACAATAAGCCATTTGGGTCCCGAATTATTGGTACTTGGACGCTGATAATTCATACAAGTAACCACGGCTTCCATTTTGCTGAAAGCTTTTATAGAAGGCTTTATTTTTTCATAACTAGCCTGCACTTTTTTCCCCAATGGCGATACTTTCCAAGCCATATACCGTTTGCCGTCAGGAGAAGCTTCCCATTTTTTTCTTGCTTTTTCATTGGCTTTTTTGTCAGCAATCGAACTTGGTTTCTTGGGGGAATTGTTTTCATTTTTCATTTCATAATTAGCCAATACTACTCCGCTTAGTAAAGTCAGGGCTAAGGTCAATAAATAGATGGTTTTTTTCATAGCGTTGCCGTTTTTTAAAATTGATACTGCGAATGTATTTGAATATTTTAAGGCTGAAGCAATTGGGATTGTAAATAAAAATGTAAACTTTGTAAATAAAAACTTGACACCATGCAATTTAGTCAACATCTCCTTTCCAGACAACGCAACTACCTCTTCGGATGGATGGGACTCTTATTCATTGTAGTAATCTGCGTTGGATTCAGCTTTGGGGATAAGGACAACTATGCTAGTTCTAAACGAGAAGTGTTATTGCGCCGCATTGGACACGACATACTCCTGCAGTCTGGCGACAGTACTTCAAGAGTGCTTCCCATAAAAAAGATTTCCGAGAACGAGTATCAAATCACTTTTGAGAGTGCGTTTAGCTTTCAACCCGATGCTCTGGTGAAAACGACGCAGCGTTGGTTAGCCAAAGACCCGCTAGCCAACGATTATGTGGTTAGTGTGCTTAACTGTGCCAACGCGACTGTCGCTTATGGATACGCCATTTCCAAAAACAAAAAAGACGATATTGTAGCCTGTCTAGGAAGAAAGCAACCCGTGGCTTGTTATACCATCAATATTACCTTTAAAACCAATGGCTTCGCAACAAACTATGGGTATATTTTGGGAGGTTTGTCCTTTTTTGCCCTGCTTGGTTTTGTTTTTTTGAAGCCAGCTAAGCCGAAAAATACGGTAGCCAAAACCGAGGATGACAAGCTATTTACTTTTGGTTCGGTCGTGTTTGATGCGCAACAACGTCAACTGCAAATCAACGAAACAATCGAAGTTTTGACCGCAACCGAAACGCGTTTGTTGCGCATTTTTGCTTCAGCTCCCAACGAAACCATAGCCCGAAGCCGCTTGCAAAAAGAAATTTGGGAAGACGAAGGTGTCATCGTGGGCCGTAGTCTGGATATGTTCATCTCAAAACTCAGAAAAAAACTAGAACTGGATACAAGGAGTAACATTGTAGTGGTACGCGGCAAAGGATACAAGTTGGAAGTAACGGCTTAATGGAAAACTATCGCGGTCGCAAATGGGAATTCGAAGGAATGCATTCGTGCTCATTCGTGTAATTTGTGTTTGTTTTTTAGGAGCAGCACTTCTTTGAACACCTCACGAGTTGTCCCGCTGTTCGTTACAATCTTTATTGCCGAACCCCGGCAACAAAGGATTTCCACTGCCATCCTTTAGATTTGCTAAATAAATTTAGAGTACTTTTAATCAACAACCAAACTGACAAAGTGAACCTTATCTTCCATCAAAGTTAGCTACTTATGCCCCGATTAGGACTTTGTCAGTTATA